>JALZID010000105.1 GCA_030860485.1 Pseudomonadota bacterium
CATGAGAGGGCCTCCTTTGTGGGACGTATGATCTAGAGAAACCCATACCTACCACGGAGTGCCCTCTCTTCCAAGCATTTTCGCTCATAACCTATTGATCTGTTGTCGTTAAAAAAGATCTTCACCCATCGCAGTTCCTCATCCCCCCGAACCTGAAATCGTTCCGGTTGTTTGCCGAGCGTGCCGTGGTCGTGGATTGGCAGACCACGCCCTGGAAGCCATTCGAGCTCATCGAATGGTATCGTCGCCTGGGACGTATCAGCGGCAAGCCCGATCTCAAGACCGTCGAGGAAGCCGAGGCCGGATACGCCGAGATGGATCGAGCACGTTTGGAATCGCTCGAGAACGAATTCAGCGTGGATTACGTCGTGTTCAGGAGGCCGTTCGACGTGCGTCAGATCAAAGGGCCCGAGGTTAAAGGGAAGGTGGCCTTCATGAACGACAGCTATCTCGTCCTGAAGGTTCAGGACGAGACCATCGCTCGCGGCGGGCAGCTCTAAGTCACACGCCTGCAGGCGCCCACCCGAGAGCTCGTCGCCCAACGACGCGGTCACGAGCCACCTTGGCCAAGTTGTCTTTATGGTCATCATCCACCATGACCGTGACATCGACTATCCTCTTCCTGCTCATGCGGTAACCTCCCAATTCGGCGACCGACCCATTATACTGGGCCAGGACCGCTTGCTACGGCGAGGTCTATACCTATTATTGCCACGCCCCCTGCCGTGGCCCCATACGTGCAATTGTTGAAAGCCGTTCGTGCCGGGCCCTTCGACTGCGCTCAGGACAGGCCCTTCTCGCCGTTCGGCCGGAGACACCCCGCTAGATCCGTAGCTCGCCACGCAGAACGCGCAGCCGCTCGTTTAACTCCGCACTGCTGAGATGGCGCAGGCGGTCGGGCACGAGCGAGCGGCGTGAGGTCTCGAAGACCGCCAGGAGCTCCATGTATTCCAGCATGCGCGTGTCGCGTGGCGGCAGGTAATCCGCCACGGCCTGCTGGAATATCTCGGCGGTGACGCGACCCGATTGCTCTTGGGCGAGGTCGTGGGCGAGCAGGCACACGGCTTCCAGATCGGCGTTGGAATAGCCGATCAGCGGCTCCGACACAGCACGATCGCGGGGCCAGTCCATATCGTGAGCTATCGCATGACGCCGCAGCAGGGCCGCGAGGACCTGCTCGATCTCTTGGGCCTCTCCGGCATAGAAGAACGGGATCTTGCGATCTAGGCGCCCGGCGCGCTTGATATCGACATCGAGCTTGTCGGGGCGGTTGGTCATGAGGACGGTCAGCACCCGTCCGCGATTCTCGGGATCGCTCATGAACTCCTTCAGGCGCGCGATGACGCGCGAAGAGGTCCCGCCGTCCTCTTCGTCACCACCGCCGAAGGCGCGATCGCCCTCATCGATGATCAAGATGATCGGGCCCAACGAGCGCACCAGACTCAGGACCTTTTCCAGGTTGGCCTCGGTGGAACCGACCCATTTGGATCGAAAGTTTTTGAGCTTCACCGCGCTCAGTCCCGATTCGCGTACGAAGGCGCCGGCGACGAAGGTCTTGCCGGTGCCCATGGGTCCGACAAACAAGAGCCCCATGGGGATCCGCGCGCGCTCTCCGGCCTTGATACTCTCGGCGATCCGGCGCAACTCGGCTTTGATGTGCTCGTTGCCGCCGACGGCGGAAAGATCGTGGGCGCCTTCGACGAATTCGATCAGGCCGACGCACTCTTTTTCGATGATCTCGCGCTTGCGCCGGTGTACCAGCGCCAACACCTCGGTGCAGGCATGGGCCGGATCAGGCTCCGGCAGGGCTTGATCGGGGTTGATCAGATGCCGGATCTCCTCGCGCCGCAGGCCGCGGGTCAGTGCGGCGAGCTTTTCCGCGCGGCTGCCGACGTCGCGACCCGAGCCCAATAGCGACGCGATGAAATCACGCCGCTCAGCGTCATCCGTCTCGCTGGAGGTGCGTGGTGTCAGCAACGCGGCGATCTGCACCGCGCGCAGACCGGCCGTATGCTTGGCCAGTAACTCGATCTCGGTGGCCTCCAAGGTCGCATCGCTCTTGCGTATCACGTCGGCACGCACACCCGGGTCGGGCAAGGGGACCTCTATGGCCGCGATGCGCGGGTTGCCGATGAGCAAAGAGCTCAGCTCGGACAGCATCTCGGTCTGCAGGAACACCAGGTTGTCTTTGTCCGCCAGTTCCTTGGAGAGCGACCACCGGTGCAGGGTGACGATGTTGATGCGGTCCTGCTCGCTCAGGAAATGGAATTCGCCGGCGGGGACCAGGGCGCCGGCATAGGTCATGATGAGGGCGGTGCCGCTCGCCGAGAACAAGATCGCCTCCAGGAGCGGCAGTACCTCGCGCGGCGTTCGCGCCCCCCTGAGCGCCTCGACCTTGGCCAGCTCCTCGGATTGGCGCAGGAGGCTCACCCCCGCGGCCGGATCGTAGACGATGATGTTGCGCTTGGTGGGCCAGAGTAACACCCGGCCGAGAAAGTCCGTGACCGAGTAATAACGCCCCTCGTGCAGCACCTGGTCGAAGACATTGAGGTGCAGCACGAACACCGAGGCCTCGCCCGCGAGGTATTTGCCGCGGATGTCCTCCGCCCAGGGAGGCAAGGGGGCGGGTGCGGCTGTGCTCATCTCACAGCGAACGCTTGGCGCCCTCGGCCTCCTGCGCGCGCGCCGCCTTGAGGGCATCGAGCTGCGATCGCGCCGTGGCGACCCCGCCTTGCCGACGCAGTGCCGCCAGTCGTCGATCCAGATCCGATTCCCGCAATTCCTTGCCGAGATCGGCCTCGGCGAGACGGTTCTTGATGTGCTCGCGCACGTTGTCTAACGCCTTGACCTCGGCGTCCACGGACAGGCCGTCCAGCTGGTCTTGGATATGGATGCGGGCCTCGGCACTCTTCACCTTGGCCAGCATGCGGTCCTTCTCGGCCTTGAGATGCTTGATCTCCGCCATGACGGCCGTCAGCGAGTCCTTGGCCTCGTCGGCATCGGCCTTGGCCTGGGCCATTTCGCCTTGCAGGCCGGCCAGCTCTGCCTCCACGGCGTTCTTTTTCTGGAGCACGACCACTGCGAGATCGTCTTGCTGGGTGTCGAGCGCGGTGGTGAGATCGGCCGTGATCTGGGCCAGGAGCTTCTGTTCCCTCTCGACGCGGTCCTCGATCTCCTCCCGGCGCCGTATGATCGCCGCGGTCGCGGACTTGAGCCTGGTGTACTTGGTCACCATGGCGTTGATGGCGTTCTCGTAAGCGATCTCCGGGTGGTTCTTCTCCACGTCGGCGATCCACAGAGATACGAAACCCTTCCAAAGATTGCTCAGCCGGCTGAATAGATTGATCTCTGCCACGGTGAACCTCCTCCACAGTATAGCGAAACATATTTGAAATTACGGATACCCCTCCAAGGTCCCTGTCTCTCCGGGATAGGGACTGTCTTTTCTCCCTTCTCCCTCCGGGAGAGGGTTGGGGTGAGGGGATCAAAATTATCGGTGAAAGTGTTTGATTTTATTCCCCTCATCCCAACCTTCTCCCGGAGGGAGAAGGGACTTATAGATTGCTCAGCTTGTACAACATGGGTTATGCAAGAATCAAGGGCTGTTGACGTTTTCGAAAAACTCGCGATGGTCACGGGTGAAATCCACGAAACCCAGGAGCAATTGCTGGTGCAGCGGGTCATGGAGATCGGGCTCGAGATAATCGAAGGCTAGGCGCGCCCCGCGCGTGGCCCAGGCAAAGTGCTCGGCCTCGACGGCGCCGCCGTGCCCCGAGTGGATGCTGAACCACTGGTAGGCCGAGTGCAGGCGCCCGGCGATCTCGACCTCGGTGTGGCGGAGATCGACGACCAGATCCGGACAATGGGTCGCGAGCGCCAGGTCGATGATCGAGAACTCCTGATCGGCCAGCACCTCGGACCCCAGGTGATACCCCATGCACCGGAAGATCGCCGGCAGCTCGTCGGGGCTCATGGCACCATAGCCGTGGCCTACCCGCGCGGTGAGCGCCTGTAGCCACACGGGCTCGCAGAGGAGGGCGTTGACGAAGGCGGGATCGTTCCATTCGGTCCGCTCGCGCCGGCCGTACAAGAGGATGCCTTTGAGCAGGGCCTGGGCCAGGCAGCGATGCGTATCGCGATGCGCGGTATCGCGGTCATCGAACTCGTCGCGCGCCGCATCGAAGAAATAACTGGCGACCAGGACGCTGCGATCGGCCAGCGCCGAGATCGGTTCCGCGCGGTCCAGGAACAGGCGCCGGCTGCGTCCGATCTTCCCGGCGAGCGCGGCCACACCGGCGCCAAACAGACCGTTCCAGGCCGCATAGCGCCCCATGAAGCGCAGCACGGCCAGGACATCGACCGTCGCGGCGCGGCAAGCGTCAAGAACGACCTTGTTCTCGCGCTCGAAGTCGTAGACCCGCTGCAGCCCTTCGCGCGTGATCTCTTTCATGGGATTGCCCCTCTCCGACCAGGCCCTCGGGTTCGAGCTCCTCCTCGACGCCGAGGTCCAGGTCCTCCTCAATGTGCAGGCGTTCCACCGCCTCCTGAAGTTGTCGGCCGATGTCGCCGCCGGTGGGATGGGTCATCACGCCCTGGTAGACCTCGTCGAAGGTGTCGGCGAGCGAGAGCTGCGCCGCCTCCACTGCGGCCTGGCGCGCCACCAGGCGCTCGCGGCGGGTCAGGATGCGTTCGATGTCCGCCCTGGCCTGTTGCAAGTGTTTGCGGTTGGCCGGCTCGCCGTTTTTCTCGAGCTGGGCCGTGATCGACCTGAGTTTTTCTCTCAATGCGCGCTCGTTCAGCGTCTCCAGGCGCTCGCTCATGGTGAGGCGTCCGAGCCACAGTCCGAGAAAATCCACCGTAGCATCGTCCAGGCGTTCCAGATCGCCGCCGCTCAATCCACCCTCACGACCGCGCGCCATCCGGTACAGCGAGGCCACGCGCTGGCACAAGCCGTCGTACAGTTCCCACAGCGGATCCTCGGGCGCGCGCCGCCGGATCTCGTCGATCAAATGAGCACGGGCCTGTTCCCGGCGCTCGGCGCGTTTGACCCGATCGATCTTGTGGCGAAAACGGGCCGAATTGGGCACGAACATCGCGGCGATGCCGAGGGCGGCGGTAAAGCACAGGACCGGGATGGTCGCGACGCCGAAACCGTAGGGAAACGCCAGGAGGGTACCCGTGGCGAGCGCGCCCAGGAATCCATGCAGGCTCGTCTGGCTCGTGAGCATCTCCTTCACATAGGAGACCGGCTCCGCGCCCTGCTCACGTTCCCAGATGGCACCCGCGCTCATATCGACACGCGCACCTGCCCCTTGCCGCCGGCGGCGTGGAGCTTGTCGAGGATACGCTCCTCGAACGCCACGGCCTCGCCCGAGCGCTGCCAGGCGGACAAGCGCGGGCGCGGCTCGCTGATATAGAAGTCGTCGGCGATGCGCGCCGGCTGGGTCGAGAGCACGATGACCCGGTCGCCCAGCACCAGGGCTTCTGTCACGTCATGGGTCACGAAGATGATCACGCAGCGCTGTTGCTCCCATAAAGAGACCAAGAGGTCCTGCATCTCCTCGCGGATCTGCGCGTCCAGGGCGCCGAAGGGCTCGTCCATGAGCAGGATCCGCGGTCGCAAGACCAGGGCGCGCGCCAGGGCCACGCGCTGGTTCTGCCCGCCCGAGAGTTGCGCCGGGAAGAGCGCGGCCTTATCGGTGAGGCCGACCGCCGCGATGATCCGATCGACCCGGTCCTGGACTTCGCGCGCCACCACTCGTCGCTTCCAGAGCTTGAAACGAAACGGGAACGCGATGTTGTCGCGGACGTCGAGATCGGGTCGGTTGGCGTAGCGCTGGAACACCATCACGGCATCCTCGTGCGCAGCCTCGCAGACGATGCCGTCGATCAAGACCTGCCCTGCAGTGGGAAACTTCCGGTCCACCGGCCGCACCCCGCCCATCATATGGAGCAAGGTCGATTTGCCGCAGCCCGAGGGGCCCAAGAGCATGTAGATGCCGGGCTTTTCGATCTGGAGATCGATGCCATCGAGCACCCGCACGACCCCCTCACCCTCGGGACTCGGAAACTCCTGCACGACGCCTTTGAGCTCGATGCTGGCGCCGTGATCGGCGGCGGTCGGCGCGGGCCGGGGATCGGAGATCATGTCGATGTTACGGCGCGGCCTGGCTGGGGGTTGCCGATGGTAAGAGGTTGACCCTATTATAGATCAGCCCTGGGCTCCTCTGCTGAGGCGACCCCGTGCGGTGCTTGCGGTCCTCGCCACCCACCTACCCAACCCGCAGCGTCTGGCCATGACTGTTCTCTATTGGCGTTTGATGGGAGCTCATGGGCTATCTGCTTCCCCGTCGATGGGTGCAGCGATCCTTTGCTGCTTCGGTTTTCATTTACCCTCGAAGCCCAACGCCGGATTTCAGCCGGGGCTGAGCCGCGCAGCGGCGAAGCCCTCGGCGGTAACAACTGGTTGCGCCTTTACTTGAGCAGCTCATGAGAAACCAAATAGGCGCGACCAGCTTGAGCGATGCGCCACCGCGTGGGTGGCGACCCAGAACCAAACGGATTGGAACTCATGGTGCGGATGGATTGAATCAGTTTTGCTTTTTCGAGTTCATTGAGATGGAAAGTGGCTAGCTGCTCACCAATGCCGGTGGCCTGTGCTACTTGGGCGTCAGTGATGCTTCCCTGCTGTGACACGAGTACTAGGATTTTCTCTCTTGTTTCTTCGAGGTGCTGTACATGCGCTTTTTCTTTTTGAACTATGTCGTCTTCCCGCTGTATTTCCTGCCTCAACTCTTCCATGCGCGCCTCAAGAACCGATACCTTAGTTTTAAGTGCAGCATTCTCCTTTTCCATTGCTTCAAGCTCGGACTTATAGCGCGCCGCGCTGGGTATTTCTTTCAGCAGGTCAGCGATCCAGCCCATAGTGATTCTCCTTTAGTAGTTCGTAGGTTGGGGTGACGAAGGAACCCCAACATAACGCACAAGCCGAAGCATTGGAGTTCGTTCCTCACCCCAACGCGGGCTGCCAAGAGCGCGGCAGGGTCAGATGCCTCATAGCGGCTGAGCCAATCCTGCCTCATACTCTTTATCAACCTCAGCAAGTAATGCATCCAGACGACCTGCTTCCAAGTGATCCTCAATCTGCTTGTCCCAAGCTTACGCATGATACTTGCAGCCACGCCATCAACTCAGCCAACCCTTTGGCTGGCAGTTGAGTGATAGCACCTTCTATCTCTTTGATGTTCATTTCATTTGAGTCTACACCGCACCTTTGAGCTTGTCAAAACCCACACGCAGACGCCGAATGTGAGCATTAACCGGCTGGCCCGGTTTTATCGCGCCAGTCCTAGTTGAATGAAATGTTAGGCCTACGGTTAGCGCCATGTAAACAACCGTAGGATATGCCGACGTAAGGAGGCGCATCAGTCGCGGGACATCACACGACAGATGCGCTTCGTACCTCAGCGCATCCTACTCGGGCTTGCTCGGGGTGCTCCGCAACGCTGTCCCAGATGGCTTCGACGATGCGAATGCGTTCCTGAACGGGAAGTTTTAGGACTTCAGAGAGATTGATAGCGCTCATATGATTCCGGATACACCAGTTTGTTTCTAATTACAGCTCGTAGCTCGTAGGTTGGGGTGACGAAGGAACCCCAACATAACGCACAAGCCGAAGCGTTGGGGTTCGTTCCTCACCCCAACCTACGCGGGCTAAGACTCCCGCTCGACTGGCTAAGAATAGTGAGGCAAGGTCGCCGGAGTACACCACAAGCGTTCTGCAATGGCGCACGACGTCACGCTTCTTCTTGAAATTGAAGAGCTCAATAATAGGTTCAAGATTCCTTGTCTGAAACACGGCCGTAATCTTTGGCGCCTAACCGTTGGAGTTGACCGGCGCCCCGCTTTTTAGGGCACCCGTGTCAAACGACGGGTTAGGCAAACGCACGGTTGATCAATGCAATTACGCCAAGCACGAAAATTAACCATAGCGCAAGTCTTATGGACATTAGCACATCAAGCTCTTCTTGGTGGCGAGCAGTGTTTTGAGACATCGTATCATCTTCTTTATTGACGAAATCGAAAAGGACGTCTGTTATAACGATGTAATCCATTGTTTTGAGTTCGGCAAGGCTTTTCTTGGTAGTAATTCGGATAACAAAGCTATGTGTTTGGTCCAGCTTAGCTTGGAGCGAAGATACTAGACTTTGAAAACCAAGTTTCTCGACAGGTATATAGATATTTAGCTCACCTGATTCATGACTGTAAACCCGACCAATAACATCTGGGTCTGGCTCAGGAGTACGCACAACTGTATAAATCTCTGCATGAATGGCAGAGAACTCATTCGAGAGTGTTTTAGGAACGAATACTTCAATGTGGAGCTTCCATATTTCCCTTATCTTTTCCTCCCACTCATCAACCTCATACTGTAGGCGCCATCCGCTCGCTGGCAAGTCGAGGTGCTGTTTTTGGAGCAGTCCTTTCAAAGTAGGAGTCAGCAGGTCCATATTCGGGCTATCTGATTTATATGCGCGCAATGTATAGGTTCTGCCGTCGAAAATTAAGCATAACGCCCCAGCTCACCGGGCGCGACGATAGGAGCGCGCCGGTGCAGTGCAGCGCAGTTAGCCTTCCTTGTCCAGCAAGTGCTTATATTGCTGCCGGTAGGCCTGAATGTCTGCATCCGTGGCCTGGTCTGCGATGATTCGCCTGAGCGGTGCATCCTTTGAGTCCATGTCGCCAAGAGTGTAGATTCGCAGATGTGTCGGGATGAAACTATAGGTGAAACGGAGGCACTCTCGATTGGCCAAAGTGGGCGCCCGCAAAAACTCGGCAAAGGCCTTCACACATAAGGTCGATGAATCATCTTCGCCTCGCAAGCGCTTGACTTCGTCTTGGAGTTCGCCAACGAAATCCGTCTCGGTGACGGGGAAGTTGAGCAAACATTTACCGAAGTACAGATGATGACAGGAGATATGCGCACCTCGAGGGACCCTTGTTACCACCCACCCTTCGGCGACCTTTTCCCGGAACTCTTCGAATGTGACCAAACCCCAGCAGTCAACCATGCCGTCTTCGTATACCGAAATTACGGTTTGGTAGTAATTGCCGTTGTGGATGAACGCAGAAAATCCTTTCCCGTAGACAATCCGGCCATCTTTGGTTTTGCGGTAGACGTCGAGTGGCATGGCTGCATTCGAGGAGCTAACGCCTTTTTGAGCCGCGCCCCCCAAGAACTTGATCCCAAGGCCTGTGGCGTTTCACGGCATCGGCTTTCGTATTAATGAGTGCATGGAAGCAGTCGACGAGAGAGAGACTTGCCATTAGCGCACCGATACCAAGACCCGCGACAGCAACTGCGAAAACGCCCATTACTACCAAGCGAAGAGGTAAACGGACCGGGCGGTCCCACGGAGGTTCGCCCTTCAACAGAAGACCAAAAGTTGGATACTTTGTTGAGACTCGGGTGTAGGCCCAGAACGGAACGCCATAGATAAGGGCGACTGCTGCGAGCGCGCCCGCGAAGACGGCGATTGTTTCAAGATTTAACCAAACCAGAACCCCTACGAGTATCAGTAGACCAAAAACTACCAAACCCCTAAATACCACAAACGACCCGGCAATCAATGATTGCAAATTGGCCACGAGTTGCTTCCAATGCTTCAGGGTAAGCACGGCGAGGACGATGCCCAAGAAAACGCCAAGCGCGATTTCAAAGATCATGGTTTTCTCATAGGCCTAACGCCCCCAATAAGTCGCCGGCCAACAGCAAGCTAAGCGCCGCTGTTGGACGGTGGGGTTCATTGGCAGCTTAGGGTTCATCATTCTGCGTGGCGATGAATTCAAAGAAGGTTTTGCCTTCGAGGACTGGATCGCGGACAGCGCTCATGTGGGAGAACGGATAGGCGAGGCCATAGTGAATGATTCTACGAATCTCGGTTATTCGAATGACCTCCCGGCCATTTTCGACCTCGTCTATCTCTTCGTTCGCCTCTTCAATCTCTTCGCTTCGGACTGTCCCGGTAACGTAGCCGATAACCTTAGTATGCAGAAAGACCGGGGCGCCGCTCATGCCGGCAGGCACAGGGAAGTTTAGCTCTAAGTGCCTAGCCGAGAGCGTGACGTGTCCCTTCAGAAGACGCATCTCCTTCCCCGAAGCCCAGACTTCATGGCTAGGAATTCCGATCACTTGGATATCCGCTCCCCCCGCCACTTGCTCTGTTGAGACTGGAAGGTATTGCGTCTCCGGTAAGTTGACGTGAAACAGAGCAATGTCGAACAACGCGAACTTCGCGGCGCGGGTAATCCAGCACACCTTCGCCTCGCCATCGACCTGCACGATTGCGATGAGGCGGCTTCTTTCTTTCAACTCATCAGGCGTCGGAATAACGTGACTGGCAGTAATGGCGTCTCCGCGCTTGGTGACAAAGAACCCTGTCCCCAAGAACGTACGGGATTCAAGAAAGACGCCATTGTCCTGCGCGCGAACTGAGAACACCGGAAAGACATACTCACGGGCATCTTCGAGTACCAGCGCGTTCACCGTTGAACCCTAACGAAACAAGATCAGCCGCGCCGGGCTTTGTTAGCGGTTACCCTGCGCACGTCTACGCCAATGCTTCGGATCCCGCGCATGGTGCATGATCGCAGTGACGTTAATGAACTCAGAATGCGCAACGAAAAAGATGCCGTATGGAAAGCGATGGACGATAGCCCGACGGATGAGGCCACGCGCGCGAGGAAACTGGTTTGGGCCAGCTTGGACTTGCTGCAACTTGCCATCGACCGCCGCCATAACTCCGCACCCAAGCCGGAACGCTGTTGTTCATGCCACTGAAACGCTTCAGCGTAGATCATCCAGCGCCTCAGGCCGGAAAACGATTGGCAGGATCACGCGCCACCGAGGATACGGCGTTTGACCTCCTCCCAGGGAATGCCTTCAGAGGGATTGGCCTGATATGCGGCGATGCGCCGATCAAGCTCTTCAGCCTGCCACGGCAACAGTTCAACTTGCTCGGGGTGCTCCGCAACGCTGTCCCAGATGGCTTCGACGATGCGAATGCGTTCCTGAACGGGAAGTTTTAGGACTTCAGAGAGATTGATAGCGCTCATATGACTCTCGATATACCAGGTTGGTTTCAATTAGTAACTATAACCGCTAACAAGTTGATTAGACAGTATCAGAAATTAGTGTGCTAAGCAGAATCCGCCTATTCCGCTGGATCCGGACTCTGTGTAGCATCGCCTTCAACCGAAGTATAGATCAACTGCTCGGCTCGTGCTAGCAACGAGGTTGTGGCTATGGGTACAGACCTTCCGGGCGGACCAGGGACGGATGCGAGCCGGCGGCCGCCGAGGAACATACACGAGCCCCCCTACCCCGCGTTTTTCAAAGGAGGCAACGCGGAGCGCGGGGGGGAACGATGCGAGCGTCTAGTCGAACTAGCCCGTCTCCCATGGATAGAGCCCTCCTTTTTATCGCCGTCATGGCGGCATAGGTCAGGAGCGCCAGGGCGATGATGACGAAGATCCCGACGAAGACTTGATCCATGGCCGAGAAGCGCCGTGCGTTCTGGATGAGCTGGCCCAGACCGACCTTGGCGTTGACGTACTCGGCGACGGTGATGTAGGTCCACATGACCGAGATCGAGACGATGATGCCATCGGCGATGCGCGGCATGGCGATGGGCAGGACCGCGTGCCGTATCGCCTCCCAGGGGGTCGCGCCCAGGTCGCGGGCGATGATCCAATAGGTGCTCGGGACCGCGACGACGGCATCCCTGACCATGGGGATCAAATACACCACGGCACCGAGGAACAGGAACACGATCTTCATCGCCTCGCCGATCCCGAGCCACATCACCAGGATGGGCAGGAGCGCCACGATCGGCGCCGAGCGGAATGGGTCCACGAGCGGCGACAGGGTTAGATGGCCTCGGTTCCATCGGCTAGTTACCTATGTCCCCGACCGTTCAGACCGTTTCGCCAGCCAATTGCTGAATGAAGCCTGGCTTTCGCCCGACCGCTTACCTGCCAATAGACCTTCGACGCTGATGTCCTCGTCTAGATCTTCCCAGTGAATGCCCACCCCCCGACCGATCATGCGCCAGCGCTTCCACTCAACCGATGACCCGTGCGATAGCCGCGGATACCATGCGAGCGGAACAGAAATGCTTCGCCCATCGCTGAGGTCGACACAAAGCGTGTCGTCCGACACCGTGACGTTTTCGGCAAAGGGGACTTCTATTTCAATGGCCGAAGTACTCATTCCAGGTCTCCATTAGCTCAACTCGGTGATCATTCACCACTTTCTCGATCCGCACCATCTCGACGCGCGAAAACCCACCGCTGCTCTGTAATCGAATTGGTTCTAGCCAGAACTTAGCGATTTTATCGTCTCGCTCAACATGGACATGCTGCGGTTCATTGCGGTCACTCGCGTAAAAGAAAAAGCGATAGGGTCCGGACCTCAGTACCGTAGGCATACCATGGCTCCGTATGCTAGGCTCTCGCGGCTAACGGCCCAGCTCAGCGGACCGCGCGGGTGCTCACTCAAAACGGATTCCAGAATTTCTGGAGTTAGCCCACGCTCTTGGGCTTTGCGGCTCATCTCATTCATGATGACTTCCAAGGGTCGTTTCGCTCGCATCACTTCAGAGAGTTTCAGGCTGAGCAAGGCATCAAGCTTTCGCTGTTGTTCGGTAGGCGCTGTCTCGTAAGCAGACGCTGCTTCAGGGCTGACGCGAATAGTAATAGCCTTTGTTTTCATGCCCGTCACCTTCGGTTTCATTGGCATCTTGCCATTATACATTCATGCCTTTGGTTTGCGCATCCGGTGCTCCCGGTAGAAACGCGAGCCGGGGACTGCCGAGGACATACACGTGCCCTCTGACCCACCTTTTCCAAGGAGGGAACGCGGAGCGCGGGAGAACGATGCGAGCGCAGAGTCGAACTAGGCCGTCTCCCATGGATAAAGTCTCTTTTTTATCGCCGTCATGACGGCATAGGTCACGAGCGCCAAGGCGATGATGACGAAGATCCCGACGAAGACCTGATCCATGGCCGAGAAGCGCCGCGCGTTCTGGATGAGCTGGCCCAGCCCGACCTTGGCGTTGACGTATTCGGCGACCGTGATGTAGGTCCACATGACCGAGATCGAGACGATAATGCCATCGGCGATGCGCGGCATGGCGATGGGTAGGACGGCGTGCCGTATCGCTTCCCAGGGAGTCGCGCCCAGGTCGCGGGCGCTGATCCAATAGGTGCTCGGGACCGCGACGATGGCATCCCTGACCATGGGGATCAAATACACCACGGCACCGAGAAATAGGAACACGATCTTCATCGCCTCGCCGATCCCGAGCCACATCACCGCACGCCCCTTTTTTGGCGCGTCCTCTGGAGCGCAGAGCTAGACACCCACCCGCCTGACCTCACCCGGCCGTACCTCATGCAATACCAGTTCGAGTTCGGGAACCAACGGACGAAGAAACTCGAACTTGTTGCGGCGCGCCACCAATACCACTACCGCGATCGCCACGCTGGCTACGGATTGCTCATAGCTGAGCCGCTGATCCGTTGTGACAAACACGTCGAACCGGGACTGCGCTAACCGGAGCAGCTCTCCGTTCTGTTTCGATGCCCACCCCATCTCGGGAACCGTTCGCACCTCGTGTTGTGGCAATTCGCGCCGGAAACGCCGTGGCACACACTCATCAAGCAGCACTCGCATAACTTATCAGGGATTCCTTCGCCAGCTCCAGTACCGCAATAACGTGCTCACGACTGACGGTTGGGAAGTCCTCGAGAAAGTCATCCAGACGATCACCCTCCTCGAGATAATCAAGCAGCGTTTGCATGGGCACGCGAGTCCCAGAAAAGACGACCACCCCGCTCATGACTTGCTCTGAACGTGTAATCAAGGGAGACGGAAGGGACATATGACTCCTCCAATGGGAATACCTTCATGATACTGAGGTGAACAAGATCAGCCGCGCCGGACAAGGAAGCTCAGAAAAGCGACGGCGTTCACGGCGTCGGCTGCTTCAGCGAGTTTCAGGCTGAGCAAGGCATCAAGCTTTCGCTGTTGTTCGGTAGGTGCTGTCTCGTAAGCAGACGCTGCTTCAAGGGTGACGCGAATAGTAATAGCCTTTGTTTCCATGCCCGTCACCTTCGGTTTCATTGGCATCGTGCCATTATACATTCATGCCTTTGGTTTGCGTAGCGTCTAACAGTTGTATTAGACAGAATCAGAAATTAGTGTGCTGCGTAGAATCGGCCTATTCCACTGGATCCGGACTCTGTGTAGCATCGCCTTCGACCCCAGTATACAAGTATAGATCAACCGATCGGCTCGTGCTAATACGGAGGTGTGGCTATGGGTACAGACCTATCCGGTGCTCCCGGCACTGACGCGAGCTGGGGGCTGCTGAGAACATACATGCCCCTTGACCCGCCTTTTTCAAAGGAGGGAACGCTCGGTGCGGGGGCAACGATGCGGGCGTTTCGTCGCACTAGGCCGTCTCCCACGGATAAAGTCTCTTTTTTATCGCCGTCATGACGGCATAGGTCAGGAGCGCCAGGGCGATGATGACGAAGATCCCGACGAAGACCTGATCCATGGCCGAGAAGCGCCGCGCGTTCTGGATGAGCTGGCCCAGCCCGACCTTGGCGTTGACGTACTCGGCGACCGTGATGTAGGTCCACATGACCGAGATCGAAACGATGATGCCATCGGCGATGCGCGGCATGGCGATGGGCAGTACCGCGTGCCGTATCGCCTCCCAGGGGGTCGCGCCCAGATCGCGGGCGCTGATCCAATAGGTGCTCGGGACCGCGACGATGGCATCTCTGACCATGGGGATCAAATACACCACGGCACCGAGAAACAGGAACACGATCTTCATCGCCTCGCCGATCCCGAGCCACATCACCAAGATGGGCAGGAGCGCCACGATCGGCGCCGAGCGGAACGGGTCCACGAGCGGCGAGAGGCAGGCGTTGATATAGGGGGAGGCGCCCATCATGACACCGATGGGAACGCCGATCATGACCACCAAAAGACCGGCCGCGAGCACCCGTCCCACCGACCACAGCATGGCGGTGAAGAGCAGACTGCGGCCCGTTTCGGCGTCCCAGGCGAGGTACAGGAAGGCCTTGCCCGCGGCCCATGGCGCGGGCAGCTTGTTCGGGCTGACGAGCCCGAGCCCGGTGATCACGGCCCACACCATCACCACGGTGGCCACGGCGGAAAGCCCCAACCATCGGCGGCGGCGCGCCGGGACAAGAAGATACGGGTTCCACATGGAGGTCAGCGCGACAGCACCGCGACGCGCGTCGTCCGGTTGGTGGCCCGGCACTCCTCCAGGCTCAGGTTTTCGGTGGCGGGATTGGCCTCGTTGCAGAGCGGCTTATCGGGACCGTTACCGCTCACGACGAAACGCTCGCGGGGAAACTCCCACTGCGAGACCAGATAATCCACCACCGCAACCGCCCGTGATTTAGACAAACGCTGATTGACCTCGCGCGGACCGGTCGAATCGGTATTGCCGGACACCTCGAAATAGGCCGAGCCGTTGTTCTCGATAAAGGGCACCATTTCCTCGTCGATGGTGCGCTCTGCGCGCCTGTTGAGCGCCGCCACGCCGCTCGCGAAGCTCACCAGGACCGGTTTGGTCACGCTGGCCTCGCGCGTCGCGGCCTGTTCCCGCTCGGCTGCGGTGAAGGTGAAGGCCGGCTTGGCGGCCTCTGCGTTCGCGGCCGCGTCCGCGGCGAGCAAAGACTTGATGAAGCGATAGTCGAAGGAGTCCTCTGGGTTGATGACCGGCGATTTGGGGTTGGCGAGCGCCCCGGCGCGGCGGTAGATGCCGTCGAAACGGCGATAGACACGCTCGTAATGATTGGTGTCGCCGGAGAGGCCCAGGATACGGGCGTTGTCCGCGAGATCGGTCCATACCAGGTTCTTGAAGATGCTCAGGATGAAGGGCCGGCCCTCCTCCCTGGCCAGGAGGGCGAAGAACTCCTCGGTCTTGATGAGGGCCTCGACGGCCTCTTCGGGACGCGCCTTGGCGGCCTCTACGCCCGCGAGCCAACCGGCCACGAAGTTCTGGAAGGTGGCCTCGTTTTCGGGTTTCTGGAGTTGACGCTGGTCACACACGATCACGTCGTAGATGAGATTGGTGGCGATGCGCGTCGAGTAGATCACGTGCGCGCCCGGCACCTTCTCGAGGGCCAGCGAGAGGTCCGGGTCCCACAGGGCGGCCGCATCCACCTGGCCGCTTTCGAAGGCTGCGCGCACCCCGGCCGTGCCTTCGTCTACGTTGATGTAGACATAATCGATCGACTGTTTCTTGCGCGGGGAGAGGCTGGAGTTCTCCACCGCGTCGATGACCATGCCGTCGGAGGGCGTATATTGGAGCAGCGCCACCTTCTTGCCGGCGAGGTCCTCGATGCGCGTGAGGTCGGGATCGCGCGCGATCACGGCGTCCCCGCCCTGGGTGTTGTCCACGATCACGATGGCGCGGCCATCGAGACCGGCATTGCGCAGATTGGGCTGCTCCTGGGCCCAGAAATCGCTGGTGCGCCACGCGCAATGGGCGGCGCCCGATTCGAAGATGGTCGTCAAGGTCGGGATGTCGTCCTGGATCACGAACTCGACTGACACCCGTTTCTGATCGAAGATGGATCCAGACGTCGTCTTGAGCGACTTCCCGTTGGCGAGGAGCGCGGGGGCGTAACCGTGGAAGCTCACGATCGAGACCTTGAGCGGATCGCCTTCGGACCCGAGCGGGCCGCCGCGCGGCGATTTGGCCGCGGGTGGGGGCGGGGGCGCCGGGACCTCGGCCGCGTGTTCCTCGGGCGCCGTGGTGGCCGGCCGCTCCGGTCCGACCGCAGGCTCGCCGGTGGCGACGGCCGGGCCCTCGGTCTTGCCGCCCTCGCTCAGCAGATCGCGCAGGCCCATGTTCCAGGCCGCGGCGCCGGTACCGCCGATGATGATCACGGCGATCAATCCCTTCGCTAACGGTGTCAACTGTGCCATAGGATCATTTCTCCGCGTCTGGACTCTGCGATCGAGAGGACCGTGTGGGTGCGCCGAAGCTGCCCGGGATCTCCTGCAAGCGCGCCATCTCCTCCCGGAAACGCTTGGTCTCGCGTCCGCAGGCCTCTTTGGTGCGTTGTAGACGTGCCTGGATGCCGGCCCGCTCCCCTGCCACCTTCTCGATCTCGCGCGCCAGCAGGGCCTCGAGATCCGCGATCTGTTTGCGGATCGAGGAGGTCGCTTCATGCTGATAGCGGTCCTGGGCCTCGACATCGACCTTGGCCTGCGCCTCGGCACGCTTCACCACATCGATCAAGGCGGCTCCCGACTGCTCCAGGGCGCGGATCTTGTGCTCTGCGTCGCGCACGGCATCCTCCACCGCCCAGTCCTCGTCTGCGGTATCCATAGCCAGGACCGCCGCCTTGCGCGTGGACGGGTCCAAGGTGCGGAGCCCCTCGAGCAGCTTCAGCAGCTTTTCGGCGCTGTAGGGGGAGGGAGGGACCTGCGCCTTTGTATAGATGTCCGCGAGCGGACGTCCTTCCAAGGCGTCCGGATCGGCGGCGGCTTCGGGGTCCACCGGGGCGGGCTCGTAGGGGCGAACCCCCGTGTCCGCCGCACCCGTCTCCGCCTCCGAGGTACTACCGGGCACCGCGCCGCCGTCCTCCAGAGCGCCCTCCGGCCTCATGCGGTCCGCTTCGTCGAGCTCGACCAGCCCGATGCTCGCCAAGGTCTTGAGGAGTCTGCTCATAGGGACTCGATACCGGAGGGGTGGAACACCTGACAGATTTGGACCTGAAGGATTTCGAGGATAGTATAGGCTCAAAATCAATGCAGTAGGAACCGTGGCGGGCTCCGCCCGGAGGCTGGGCGCCAGCATGCAACCCCTCGAACAGACAACGCGACCCCGTGGTGCCGGCGGTACGCCGGGCGGGATCGGTGAGTTCCTCCTGGGACTGGGGATGGCCGTGGCCGGCGGCTACTGGTTGACCAGCAGTGTCACGGTCAGTAGCGGCTATTGGGCGTTCTGGGGCCACAATGCCTTCGGGCTGTCGCTGGTGCCGCTCGTCCTCGGCTGCGGGATCCTGTTCTTCAACGGCAAGTCGATCCTTGGATGGCTCATGACGTTCGGTGGGGCCGTGATCATCGTGGCCGGGACATCATGAACCTGCACATCTATTTCCGGCCTACGAGTCTCTTCGACACCATTCTTATGCTGGTACTGCTCGCCGGCGGGATCGGGCTCGTGGCGCGCTCGCTGAGACCGCATTGATCCAGCGGCGGATCCGGTTAGCTGTGTACGCGGGTTCCGAGGCGAGCCACTCGCGCCGCTTTTTTGCGTCCGCTGGACGAATGGTTGGGCGTCACGGTTCGAGCTTCGGAAAAGAAGACGCTAATCCGTCGGAGACTTGCCGGCCAAGAGAGTAGAGAACGTAGAGCGGGCACGCCCTTGGCCACGCTACCAGCGGCAAAGGCCAGGGCCCCAAGGGTACTGCCCACGTCGGCTGAGAGGCGCCACGGGGCTCTAAAGCGGCCCAGGGTGGGTACGATCGGCCCGGCCGCCATCCGCACCTCACTCGACTATAACAAGGGTACCGCGGACGGGCCGACTACCCGAGGCGGTATTGCGAACCGACCGCGAGGCACTGAACACCCGGACGAAGTTCTCGACTCCGCCGCCAGGAGGTGGTCGATACGACAGCTCGTGCAGCGTCTCCTTGTCCGTGGAGTCCTTGCCGGCGTCGGTCTGCTTCACGGGCGTCAGAGACCCCACCGCTCGAAGAGCACCTTCGCTACCTGGTCCGTTGAGGTCAAGCTGACATCCGCGATCGTGGGGGTTCCGCGACCAGTAACTCCGCCCCGCCGCCATAGGTGGCCGAACGTCTTCGTGTCGAATCCAATCTGTCGAGATTGGCTCGAACCTCAAGCAGATGCTTCTGAAGGCTCTCCTCAAGCTCCCATAGGGATCCTACGCGGCTGTCCAGAAGCGGCAGAGCATACTTCTTGACGCTAAGCGCCCCTTCGGTACTTGCTCTATTGTGCTGGGCGAGTGTAGCGATTTGATCGTCGGTTAGGCCCAGCTGCATTTCGACTGCGCCAAGGACCCGACCCTCTGCAACAGGGGCACCCGCAACCGACCGGTGTCGTAGAGCTGTAGTAACGGTTCGGAACCATTCAAGATACTTTCGATCGATGGTGCCGCAATCCATCTGAATAAGGTACGCCACGAACGCAACTGTATACCGAAGTTCCTGAAGCTCGCCTCTAAGTGCCCTGGGAACACGCGCAGTCTCGCGTCGCCTCAATGCTGTGCGTCGAAGTATCTCCGCCCCAAGCTCAATCACGATACGCTTGATTGCGGCCCTTACGATTGGCAAACTCCATTGCGGATGCATATCGGATAACCAGCGCGCACCGTCGATCGAGCTGTGGCTCGCGCCGACCGCTTCTCGAAGGTCGATCCACTGAAACTCTAACTCTGGAGGCAGAGGAGTTGCATCCAGCAGAAGGGGCAAGAGATCCTTTCTTTGCTCGATGGCTGCTTTCCACTCCTTCGACACTTCGTTCGATCGCCTAGCGTGATCGCACCAGAACACGACAACCAAATGGGCTTCAGCCAGGGCTTTGGCAAGTTCGCTCCGCCACCTCTTACCCGGCTGAATGCTATCAATGTCTTGGAAGACGAGGGATTTGTTAACGCGGAGCAGTTTAACTACCGGAGCAACCAGCGGCGCGTCAGCATGGCTATAGGACACAAAGACATTTGTGCTCTGGCTAGGCATCACGACCTTAAATGCTTGCTGGTGGGGTTGGGGTTGCATAGCATGACTTAGCCGTCCAGCCGGGTCAACCCCTGTTCGTTGACAGGGTGTGTGCCCCCCCTGCGTCTGCGTGGGGAAGGGGGTCCAGCTATCTAGGTAGCAACGACATGCTGCGCGAGTACTCGCGGAATAGCTGACCACATGTCAGGTCCGGTCGGATTTTGACGTTGCGTGGATGGAAGCTACCGCGGACAACGAGATCATCTGAGATGACTCCGGCGTCACTCGTAGATCCCAACCGCCGTTGCAAAAACCTTTCTTTCAGTTGCCGTCTCGCCAGAGGACTCTTTCGGCAATGGCATCAGTAAATCGAGATTCATAGGATGGAACGCGAAGCCCAAGAAAACGAGCGTGCTAGACGCCCGCGTATTTGCTTGTATGGCAGTGACTTCGCTCGACGCGGGATCTGTACCCTCGGTAAAAGTCTTGATGCGACCTCTGAGGTTAAGCAATTCATTCGCGTCGAGGGTGGCACCAAAGTCCACCGCGTCTGTTCGGCTGTGCCAAGGTAATGCCCCTACGGTTCCGTATGGATGGTAGATCTCAAGGCTCTGAAAGAGCAGCGCTGCATCGTTTGCGCTAAGTGGATAGTAGTTCTGTAGCGCGTGATACAGGTAGTGCTCAACACAGCGGTCGTAGTTGAAGATCACGAGTGCGATTGAAGATAACCGCTCCTTGAGATTGCTCAATGTGGAGTTCTCAGTAAGCAACTGAAAAAAGGTGTTGAACCACGTTCCGTCGAGTCGGCCGTAGTTGATCGTGTTGTCATGCGTCACTGAGCTTATGTACAGTAGGCTGGCTTTCTCTGCCGCGAGTATGGTGCTGACGATTGCTAGCTTGCCGCAAAGCTCGATTTTGGCGTCACCCCGATGTGCGTCGATGTAATTATCGATCGATATGGCTAGTGGCATCGCATTGCAAATTCGCCGTGCCGCGTGGACGTAAGGTGTGATGTCGCGTGCGGCGGGAGCTTCCGCTGCAACCGCCAAATGCAGGGCTTCAACAATCATGTCATCGCCGCTGTCCATGCGAACGCCAAGGCCACCATAATAGGGTGCGCGCAACGCGGCGGCGATGGAGTTTTTCAACTCGGCACCAACCGGAAGGCCCGCCTCCTTGCTTGCGCCTGCCCCGATCACGAACGCTATGTTTCGCACTGGCATCGCTGTGCCTTTGGGCGTACCGCTTGAGGGCTTTTCGGTTGTAGTGTTAACGATACCGAATCAAAGTCTTCACCGTCTTCCCGCTCGGCTCGATGAGCTGGACGCAGAGTTGACAGGGTGTGTGCCACGCTGCGTGGGGAGGCGGGCTAAATCTCGTCTGCCGGCAAGTCGGCGATGCACTCCTCGGCGAGCCGAGGTTCAAAGTCGAGGCTCTCGGCTACGCGGTGGACCGCGACCGGGATGTCGTCTCCAGGTTCTAGCAGCTCGCCGCCTCGGGCATCCTTCGCGTTTTGGTAGTTGCTCGTGTGGACGCCGTAAACTATGGCTCGCCCATCGGCGTGTTGTCGCACGACGAGGCGCCACTTCTGACCTTGGAACTCGTAGGTATTATCCCAGGCCTTGGCCTCAGCGATTACGGGCCAGTCGGCCTTGGTGATGGTGACCGGACGACGCCCGGTCAAGGTAACGGTAAGTTTCTCTGTTGACATTCGCTTCTCCTGCCGGTAAACCCCCGGCAACGGGTGCCCCGGTAACCGGCGAGGCGTCGGGCTCTACTTGCGGTGTCGATACAACGTCTCACAGTATTACCGCCAGGTCCGATGACCTGAACGATGTGCCCTTGGCCTTGACCATGGGGCGGGCGACCGTCAGGTCTTGACCTACCATTCCGATCAGGCGGTAGCCCAGCTCCTTGTAGAGTTCGGCCTTGGCTTCCTGGGCGGAGGTCACTGCACCCTCGCCCGGTACGTCTTCATTCTCGTGCGCGCCGGCCATGCGGTGCTCTTCACCGCCGTCTCCGAGCTCGTGGAGAAATTGCTCGAGGCAAAGCGCGATCTGCGCTTGTCACGCGAGCTGCAGCGCCTCGACCGCTTCGCGTGCCTGGCACTCGATGACATCGGCTACGTGCAGCAGGACCGCTCCGAGATGGAGGTGCTCTTCACCCTCCTCGCCGCGCGCTACGAACGCAGGAGCGTGATGATCACCAGTAACCTGGTGTTCTCGAAGTGGGACCAGATCTTCAAGGACCCGATGACGACGGCGGCAGCCATTGAGCGGGTGGTGCACCACTCGGTGATCTTGGAGCTTACTGTCCCGAGCTACCGGGCAGAAGCAGCTCAAAGGCGAGTGCGCGAGAAACCGACGAAGGCGGCGTAGGCAATGCGTAGCGGCGAACCAGGACGACAGGGGAACCGTTTCCTCGAACCTTTGGGGCCGGACTTATCCACCCCTTGCCCACCGTCCCGCCAGTGTTAGAGGCACGCGGTCCCGTGGACAAGGCGTGGATAAGTCCGGCTTAGGCATCCCGTAACCACACCAAGGCACAAAACGAAACTTCTAATTGTCGTTCAACGAAAGAAGTAATTGACGCCGACCAATCCGGGAAAGCTCCTCGACGCACCCGGTGGCAGGTTCCTCATCCGCCTCCCGCAAACGCGCGCAGAGCAACCGATCCCCGCAAAAGAAATACAATGGCAGATAGCAATAGTGGCCGTAATACCCGTGAAAGAAACGCCCTTCCTGATCCCCGTGTAGGGGATCATCGCTCGCGTCCACATCGATCACGATCTCCTTCGGGGGGACCGCATGGGACTCGACGAAGACCTCCACCAACAACGTATCCATCGCCTCCGTCCGGGCGACGATCTTCTTGTAACGGTCCTGC
>JALZID010000106.1 GCA_030860485.1 Pseudomonadota bacterium
CTCAAAGGGGTGACAGGTGCGGTCTGTTCGTGTGAAACTCTCATTGGGGCAGCCCTCCGGGTGTGGGATTATTGACAGACTTCCTATTATCCCAGAGGTCTCCTGCCCCTTCACTCACCTAGCCCCCCGACAACATTATTCATATACAACGACCGACCCCCGCCTAACTCATTGATTCTAGACTCAGAGGGGGATCTACTCCCAACAGGAAACAGGAAGGGTGTCGCGGAACGCTTTGCAGCCCTAGGCTTCGGCTGCGATATATGGAGGGACCAGCCGGGTCAGATCTGGGCGGACTTCGTCCATGACGTCGATGAGATCGTGATGCTCATCGAGGGCGAGATCGAGGTCTCCTTCGCGGGGAAGACGCTCCGCCCAGGAGCCCGGCGAGGAGATCATGATCCCGGCGGGCGCGAGCCACACCGTTTGTAACACTGGAATATACCACGAACCGCTGGTATTACGGCTACCGCTTGGGATCACGGACGGCGTGATCACCGTACGCGGGACGGGGTCACCCGCCGGTAAAAACTCCCTGCTAGCGGAGTAGGGATTTCGGATCGCGCGCTTGCACCCGCGCGAGCCGCAGGGCTGCGTCCTGCCGGTGCCACAGGCCGGAGAGGGGATCGCACCACTCGAGGATGGGGTGACTGCCCCGGCCACAGCGCCTGCGTTTCCAGCCCGATCCCCACAGGATCAAGGTATTGAATACCTGTCGGACAAACTGCCTCGATGATCTGGTCATGGACAAACCCTCCGCAGGCGTTCGCTTGCCGGAGTGCGCGACATGCGCGCCCCGGAACGCGCTGCTGTGATGGGTTATAGAGCGGCATATTCCATGCCCTCGCGGCAGTTCGGATCGGTGGACGTCATTCGCGCGGCAACTGGCCGCGGCGCGAACGCGCGCGCATCTGCATCGGTGTCGCGACAACCGGCGGCAACTGCACCCCGCGCCATGAACTGCCCCGAAGGCCCGGCTATCCTCACCGACCGCGATGCCGGCGACGACTCGCAGTTCCCCGGTATCGATCATCTGGACCTCGTTGGTGAACCAGTTCGCGACATACACTGGGCTCCCCGTTCGGGTGCACGGCGATCTCGAGCGGACTCTCCGACCGCTACCGTAGCCGTCCGCGCGCCGGGCGGTGTCAAATCAATGACCGAAGGGGCTACTGCGAATTGGGGACGCCTTAAGAAGGCAGGCACAAGGCCTGCCCCTACACGGGGCTACATGGGGCGGCGCAGGTGCCGTGTGGTGCCGTGTAAGGGCGTCCCTTGTGGCCGCCCTATACGCGCCGCGAAAACCGGTCGGCGATCCGGGTACGCACCACGAAGATCGCCTTCTCGCCCGCGGCGGGCTATCTTAGGGCATCCCGCAAGACGGTCCGGAGATCCCCATGAAACAAGACCTCGGCCCCTGGTTGATCATCGCCGCACTCGCCTTATTCCCGGTCGCCCCCTCCGTCGCGGAAGAGGGGGCGGCGAGCGAGCCTGCCGCTCTGGGCCGCATCGTGCGGCTCGGCACGCGCCTCGACGGGATCGTCGCGGCGGATGCGAAGCTCGAAAAGCTCGCGGACGGCTATGCCTGGCTCGAAGGTCCCGTGTGGCTGCGCCGGGACAGCGCCCTCCTCTTCTCCGACGTGCCTAACAACGTGATCCATCGCTATGACGCGGAATCGGGAGTATCGGTCTTCTTGCAGCCGAGCGGTTACACGGGTACCGACCCGCTCACGGGCAGTGCGCCCGGCTCGAACGGGCTCGCCATCGATCCGACGAGCGGGAGGCTCGTCATCTGCCAGCACGGCGATCGGCGCGTCGTGCGCATCGAAGCCGACGGCAGCAAGACGATACTGGCAGAACGCTATGACGGCAAGCGCCTGAACAGCCCGAACGACGCGGTGTTCCGCGCCAATGGCGATCTGTACTTCACCGATCCGCCCTTCGGCCTGCCCCAGGGCTTTAAGGACCCCGGCAAGGAGCTCCCCATGAGCGGCGTCTACCGGCTCCCGCCCGGCGGCGAGCTGACGCTTTTGGTCCAGGACCTCACGGCCCCGAACGGCCTGGCCTTCTCGCCCGACGGCAAGACCTTGTACCTGAGCGACTCCGATCCGGATCGCCCGGCCTGGTACTACTACGACGTGCGCGAGGACGACGGCGGGCTCGAAAACCGACGTCTTTTCGCGGACGCCCTCCCCTTCAGCGCGGGCCGAAAAGGCGCACCCGACGGTATCAAGGTCGACCGCGAGGGGTACGTGTTCGCGGCCGGTCCCGGCGGGGTCTACATCTTCGCACCGGATGGGGAGCACCTCGGCACCATCGAGACCGGCGTACCCACCGCCAACCTCGCCTTCGGCAACGACGGCTCGATGCTCTACATCACCGCCGAGACCACCCTCTACCGGATCTCGCTGCTCACGGTCGGTGCCGGGTTTTGATGCCGATGGAGTCCGGTCTGGCCATTCGCGCTCGCACGGCTACCCACCCCGGAAGTCGCGAAGGACCGTTACCGTGCAGCGCACGCTCCCCGCCCTGCGCAACTCCCCTGATGAACCGGCTGTCCACGAGGCGAGAGATGGCCTGCTCAGCACGGCTTGACCACTCACGGCACGGGACCGGCCGCCGGGAGAGCCTCCAGATCTCGATACCACGCCGGCCGCCGGTCGGACAGGAGGTCGTTCCAGGGTGTGATGCGCTTGTTGCGAGCCTCGGCGAGATCGATCTCGGTAACGAAAAGCTGTTCGCGCTGGGAAAGCGCGCGGTGGATCAAGCCGCCGCCGGGTGCGGCAACCTGGCTCTTGCCCGTGAAGCAGAGCTCGCCGTGGGGTCGTTGGTCGCGCCCGAAGCGGTTGGCGGTGATGGCGTAGACCCGGTTCTCGAGGCAGCGGGTCAACATGGCCTCTTGGCAGTATCCCAGGACCAGGTTGGAGGGGTGGCAGAGGACCTCGGCACCTTGGATCGCGAGGACCCTCGCGACCTCCGGGAAGGCCCAGTCGAAGCACACCATGAGACCGATCCGCGCGCCTCGCAGCTCCTGGACCGAGAGCGGGACGTCGCCGGCATCGAAGCAGCGCTTTTCCTCGGCGAAGAGGTGGAGCTTGCGGTACACGTGCTCGACGCCCTTCGGACCGATCAGGAGCGCGCTGTTGTAGACGCGCTCGCCGGACCGCTCGCAGAACCCTGTGACCAGATGAAGATCCCGTTTCAGGCAAAGCGCGCTCAGCGACTCCACGGTCTCGGAGTTGGCGGGGTCTTCTGCCAAGGCTAGGGCCTCGTCGCGATCCCGGAAGTGATAGCCGCTGAACGCCAGCTCGGGGAGGACGATGAGATCGGCCGTTGTGTCGGCGAGGGCAGCGAGTACCTTGGCGAAGTTGCGCCGGGGCTGGCCGAACAGGGGCCGGAACTGGTAGTAGCCGACGCGCATCGTCGTGGGTGCTGCCGAGACGACTCGGCGGCGTGCTACCTTTTCTTCTTCGGTCGCTCCCAGCCGGCAATCGTCGTCTGGCGTGCGCGGCCGAGGGTGAGCTGTCCAGGCGGTGCGTCCTGGGTCAGGGTCGTGCCGGCGCCGATCGTGGCCCCATCCCCGACCTCGACCGGGGCAATGAGCTGGGTATCGGAGCCGATGAAGACCCGCTCGCCGATGACGGTCTTGTGCTTGTTCGCGCCGTCGTAGTTGCAGGTGATGGTGCCGGCCCCGATATTGGTGTCGCGGCCCACCTCGGCGTCCCCGATATAGCTCAGGTGGTTGATCTTGGTGCCGGACATGACGGCGGACTTCTTGACCTCGACGAAGTTGCCGACGTGGACTTCCTCGGCGAGCCGGGTCTCGGGCCGGAGGCGCGAAAACGGACCGACGCGCGCGCCCCGGCCGATCTCGGCGCCCTCGATCACGCAGTTCGGGAGGATCGACGCGTCGTCGCCGATGTCGGCGTCCCGGATGCAGTTGTTGGGGCCGATGGTCACCCGATCGCCCAGGCGCACGCGGCCCTCCAGGACCACGTTGACATCGATGACCACGTCTTGCCCAGCTTGTAAATCTCCTCGAAGATCGAAGCGAGCGGGGTCGAGGAGCGTGACGCCCTGCCGCATTAACTGCTCAGCCTGGCATCGCTGATAGCGACGCTCCAGAAGGGCGAGCTGGACCCGATCGTTGACACCCATGACCTCGAAAACAGAGGCCGGACTCACGGGCTCGACCACGACCCCGTCCGCGACCGCCATCGCGATCACGTCCGTCAGGTAATACTCCCCTTGCGCGTTCTGGTTCTCGAGACGCGCTACCCATCGTTTCAGATGCGAGGCCGACACGGCCATCATGCCGGTATTGACCTCGCCGATCGCGCGCTCCACCGGGCTCGCGTCCCGATCTTCGACGATGCGTTGCACATGAGCGGCCGCATCCCGGACGATGCGTCCGTAGCCCGAGGGATCGGGAAGCTCGACCGTCAACAGTGACAGGCGCCCGCCGTCGGATGCCTTGACCAGCCGGTCGAGGGTCTCCGCGGTGATGAGCGGGACATCGCCGTAGAGGACGAGGACCGTGTCGCCTGGGTCCATACCCGAGTCGATGAAGGGGAGTGCCTGGGCCACGGCATGGCCGGTCCCGAGTTGCCGGTCCTGCTCGATCCACTGGACGCCGAGGTAGCCTAATGCATCGCGGACCTGCTCACCGCCGTGGCCGTAAACGACGTAGACCTGCTCGGGTCGGAGATCGCGCGCGGCGCGATAGGCGTGCTCCAAGAGCGGCTTGCCACCGAGGCGGTGCAGGACCTTGGGCAGGGCCGAGCGCATGCGCTTGCCCTGCCCGGCGGCCAGGATCACGACGCTGAGTGACACGGGTCCGTTCAGAACTCCGACCTAGCCGCGCGGCGGTAAAATCAGGCCGCGATCTGCTAGGGATGCCCGCCCGCGACCAGGCATGCTCGAGGGTTTACGACCGCCCTGCCAGCCGGCGCAGGCGTTGGATCGCTTGAAGCTGGGCGGCGGCCTCGGCGTACTCGGCCAGCGCCTTGGCGTAGTCGATCTGCCCGCTCTTGTCGGAGAGCATCTGCTCGGCGCGGGCCCTGGCCTCGAGCGCGGAGGCCTCGTCGATGTCGTGGGCGCGTACCGCGGTGTCGGAGAGGACCGTCACCATGCTCGGCTGGACCTCCAGGATCCCGCCCGAGACGTAGAACGCCTCCTCCTCGCCGCTCGAGAGCTTGAGTCGGACTTCCCCTGGTTTGAGCCGGGTCAAAAGCGAGGTATGGCCGGCGGCGATGCCGACCTCGCCCATCTCTGCGGGCGCGAACACCATCTCGGCCTGCCCCGAATAAATCGATGCCTCGGCGCTCACGATGTCGATGTGGATGGTCATGGCCATGGAGGTGATCGCATATCAGTATAGCCGGCTACAGCCGCTGGGCTTTCTCCGTGGCCTCCTCGATGGAGCCGAGCATATAGAAGGCCTGCTCGGGGAGGCTGTCGTACTCCCCCTCCACGATCCCCTTGAAGCCCTTGATGGTCTCCTTGAGGGGCACGTACTTGCCGGCGCTCCCCGTGAAGTCCTCGGCCACGAAGAACGGCTGGGAGAGGAAGCGCTGGATCTTCCGCGCACGGGAGACCGTCAGCTTGTCGGTCTCCGACAGCTCGTCCATGCCCAGGATGGCGATGATGTCGCGAAGCTCCTTGTAGCGCTGCAAGGTCTGCTGCACCGCACGGGCCGTCTCGTAGTGCTCCTGACCGACGACCAGGGGGTCGAGTTGGCGGCTGGTCGAGTCGAGCGGGTCCACGGCCGGATAGATTCCGAGCTCCGCGATCTGGCGCGAGAGCACCACGGTCGCATCCAGGTGCGCGAAGGTCGTGGCCGGCGAGGGATCGGTCAGGTCGTCGGCCGGGACGTACACGGCCTGTATCGAAGTAATGGAGCCCGTGCGCGTCGAGGTGATGCGCTCCTGGAGCCTGCCCATCTCCTCGGCCAGGGTCGGCTGGTAACCGACCGCCGAGGGCATGCGCCCCAAGAGCGCCGAGCACTCGACACCCGCGAGTGTGAAGCGGTAGATGTTGTCGATGAAGAGGAGCACATCACGCCCCTCGTCGCGAAAAAACTCGGCGAGGGTGAGCCCGGTCAGGCCCACGCGCAGGCGGTTGCCGGGCGGCTCATTCATCTGGCCGTAGACGAGCGAGACCTTGTCGAGGACCTTGGACTCGGTCATCTCGTGGTAGAAGTCGTTGCCCTCGCGAGTGCGTTCGCCCACGCCCGCGAACACCGAGTAGCCGCTGTGCTCGGTGGCGATGTTGCGGATCAGCTCCATCATGTTGACGGTCTTACCGACCCCCGCGCCGCCGAAGAGCCCGACCTTGCCGCCCTTGGCGAACGGGCAGATGAGATCGATGACCTTGATGCCGGTCTCGAGAAGCTCGGTAGTCGGCGACAGCTCTACGAACTTCGGGGCCGCGCGATGGATCGGCCACCTCTCTTCTTCCCCGATCGGGCCCTTCTCGTCGATCGGCGCGCCTAGCACGTCGATGATCCGGCCGAGCGTCTTTTGTCCCACGGGGACGGAGATCGGCGCGCCGGTGTTGGTCGCCTTGAGGCCGCGCTTCAAGCCGTCGGTCGAGCCGAGCGCGATGGTGCGCACCACCCCCCCGCCGAGCTGCTGCTGGACCTCGAGGGTCGTGCCGCTCGCCTCGACGAGGAGGGCGTCGTAGATCTTGGGCACGGCCTTGCTCGGAAACTCCGCGTCCACCACGGCGCCGATGATCTGTACCACCTTTCCGGTGCTCAACATGACTTTATCCCCTGAACGACCCTAAACCTCTTCCAACGGGAGAGGAGACTGATATAGATTCTCACGCAGCAAAGGTTATACAGACCGACTTCTCTGGAAATCCCTTCTCCCTCACGGAGAAGGTTAGGATGAGGGGAATCAGATCTAAACATTTTCATTGATTTTGACCCATCATGCCCAGCCGCTCCCGGTAGCGGTGGAGTGCGTTTCCGGTCCCCTTCCCCCGCGCGGAGCGGGGGAGTGCGTTTCCGATCCGCTCCCCTGCGGAGCGGGGGGGGGTTAGGGTGGGGGTAGAAGGCGCCTCGGCCGGGACAGGGCTTGGTCAGCCCGCCAAGGCCTGACCCCCACCCCTGCCCTCCCCCGTCCGCGGGCGGACAGGGGAGGGAGTGTCCCGGTGCCCGAAATTTAGAATATGTTTGGATAGATTTCATACCGCGGCGGCGCCGGCCACGATCTCCGAGAGCTCGCGGGTGATCGAGGCCTGGCGCGCCTTGTTATAAACCAGCCGCAATTCGTCGATGAGCTTGCCGGCATTGTCCGAAGCGCTCTTCATCGCCACCATGCGCGCCGCCTGCTCGCAGGCGATGTTCTCGACCACGCCCTGATATACCAACGACTCGATGTAGCGTTGGAGCAAATGGTCCAGGACCTCCTTGGCCTCGGGCTCGTAGAGATAATCCCAGTGGTGTTTCAGCTCTACCGCGGGGTCCGGCTCGAGCGGGATGAGCCGTTCGAAACGCGGGCGCTGGGTCATCGAGTTGATAAAGGTGTTGGACACCAGGAAGGCTTGGTCGATGCGCCCCTCGCCGTAACCGTCGAGCATCACCTTGACGGTCCCGATCAGGTCCTCCAACTTCGGTGCATCCCCGAGATGGCTCGCCTGGGCGACAATCTTGGCGCCGATGCGGCCGAAGAACCCGATGGCCTTTTTCCCGATCGGATACACCTCGATCCCGAGGCCTTGGCTTTCCCACTCCTTCAACTTTTGGATCATGGCCCGAAACAGGTTGGCGTTGAGCCCGCCGCACAGCCCGCGATCGGTCGACACCACGATGGCGCCCACACGCCGCGCCTCGCGCGGGATGAGGTAGGGGTGGTGGTACTCGCTGTGGGCATGCGCGAGGTGCGCGATCACCATGCGGATCTTCTCGGCATAGGGACGCGCCGCGCGCATGCGGTCCTGGGCCTTTCGCATCTTGCTGGCCGCGACCATTTCCATGGCCTTGGTGATCTTCTGCGTGCCCTGCACGCTCCTGATCTTGGTTCGGATCTCCTTGCCGGCGGCCACGTCAGCGTACCGTCCTACCAGGCATGCTTGGTCTTGAACTCTTCGACCGCGGACTTGAGCCCCGACTGGATCTCGTCGTTGTAATCACCGGTCTCGTCGATGCGTTTCATGAGGTCCTGCCGCTCGCTGTTCATGAAGGACAGGAGCGCCGACTCGAAGGGCCCGATCTGGTCGAGCTCTACATCGTCGAGATGACCGCGGTCGACCGCGTAGAGGCTGACAGACATCTCGGCGACGCTCATGGGCGCGTACTGCTTCTGCTTCATGAGCTCGGTGACGCGCTGGCCACGCTCGAGCTGCTTGCGGGTCGCCTCGTCGAGCTCGGAGGCGAACTGCGCGAAGGCCGCGAGCTCACGGTATTGCGCGAGCGCGAGCCGGATACCCCCGCCGAGCTTCTTGATCACCTTGGTCTGCGCGGCACCGCCGACGCGCGACACCGACAGCCCGGCGTTGATGGCGGGCCGGATACCGGCGTTGAAGAGATCGGTCTCGAGATAGATCTGACCGTCGGTGATGGAGATGACGTTGGTCGGCACGAAGGCCGAGACGTCGCCGGCCTGGGTCTCGATGATCGGCAGCGCGGTGAGCGAGCCGGTCTTGCCCTTCACCCTGCCCCCGCTACGCTTCTCGACCTCGGCGGCGTTCAAGCGCGAGGCCCGTTCCAAGAGGCGAGAGTGGAGATAGAAGATGTCGCCCGGATAGGCCTCGCGCCCCGGCGGGCGGCGCAGCAACAGCGACACCTGGCGGTAGGCCCAGGCCTGCTTGGTGAGGTCGTCGTAGATGATGAGGGCGTCCTGACCGGAGTCCCGGAAGAGCTCGCCCATGGCGCAGCCGGCGTAGGGCGCGATGTACTGCATGGCCGCCGATTCCGAGGCGGTCGCGGCGACCACGATGGTGTGATCGAGCGCGCCGTGCTCTTGGAGCTTATGCACCACGGTGTTGATCGAGGAAGCCTTCTGGCCGATGGCGACGTAGATGCACTTCACATCCGTGCCACGCTGGTTGATGATGGTGTCGATGGCGAGCGCGGTCTTGCCGGTCTGGCGGTCACCGATGATCAACTCGCGCTGGCCGCGTCCGATCGGCACCATGCAGTCGATGGCCTTGAGCCCGGTCTGCACCGGCTGACTTACGGACTGGCGGGTGATGACACCAGGGGCGATCTTCTCGATGGGCGAGGTCGCGGTGGCCTTGACCGGTCCTTTGCCGTCCACGGGGTTGCCGAGGGCATCGACCACGCGGCCGAGCAAGGTCTCGCCCACCGGGACCTCCAGGATGCGTTTGGTGCAGCGCACGACGTCGCCTTCGGCGATATGCTCGTAGGCGCCCATGATGACCGCACCCACCGAGTCGCGCTCCAGGTTCAGGGCGAGGCCGTAGACATTGCCGGGGAACTCGATCATCTCACCCTGCATCACGTCGGAGAGGCCATGGATGCGGGCGATACCGTCGGTCAGGCTCACCACCGTACCCTCCGTGCGGGCCTCGGTCGGCAGGTCGTATTCCTGGATCTTTTTCTTGATCAGATCACTGATCTCTATGGCGCTGATCGTCATCGGTCTCTCTAAATCAAATGTAATCTAATGTAGGGTGGGTTAGGCGCGGCGCCGTAACCCACCGACCCGGCGCGCGGCGCGCCACATTCATTTGGCGGCCTAGCGTCACGCAAACTGGCTGGCGAGCTGCTGCAAGCGACCACGCACCGAGGCATCGATCACGAGATCGCCCATGCGGATCACTGCCCCGCCGATGAGTGCCGGGTCGATGCGCGTCTTGACCTCGATGTCCTTGCCGGCCCGCCGCCTCACCGCACGCTCGATCGCCTGTTGCTGGTCCGCTTCCAACGAGAAGGCCGAGATCACCTCGACCTCAACCACGCCCGCCGCCTCTGCGACGAGCAACGTGTAAAGGCGCGCGATCTCCGGGAGGATCAGGATCCGATCGGCATCCAGGAGCACGCGGACGAAGTTACGCAGATCCGGGGTGAGGCGTTCGCCGGCGAGGTCGAAGATCAACTGAGTCAGGCGCGGGCGACCGATCCGTGGGTCATGCACGAGCCCGCGCAGGATCGGATCCGAGAACAGGGCGGCGAGGAAGGCCAGGCCTTCGGACCAGGGTGATACCTGGCCGCTGCCGCGGGCCTGCTCGAAGGCGGCCTGGGCATAGGGACGCGCGAGGGTCGCGGTTTCCAGCATGATTTCAGAGCCGCGCCGCGAGCTTGTCGAGGAAGGCCTTGTGGGCCAGGGCATCGACCTCGCGCAATAGGACCTGCTCGGCCCCGGCGAGTGCCAGACGACCGACCTCACGCTGTAGCGACTCCCGCGCCTGCTGGATCTCCTGGGCGATCTGATCCTGGGCGGAAGCGATGATGCGTTCGGCCTCGACCCTAGCGTTGGCCTTGGCCTCCTCGACCATCTCGTCGGCCCGTTTCTGCGCATAGGCGACCGCCTCCTGGGCCTTCTGGTGGCCTTCGCGCAGGACCGCCTTGGCGCGGTTCTCGGCCAGCTCCAGATCATGCCGGCCCTTCTCCGCCGCGGCCAAGCCGTCGGCGATCTTTTTAACGCGTTCTGCCATGGCCTGGGTGAGCGGCGGCCACACGAAACGCATGGTGAACCACACGAGGATCGCGAAGGTGATGGCCTGACCTAAAAGCGTGGCGTTGATATCCATGGCGATATCCCTACTAGGGGCACGATCCCCGGGCTAGCCCCCGGCGAGCTTCGCGACCGCCGCGCCGAAGCCGAAGGGATCGGCGAACAGCACGTACAGGCCCATGGCGGCGCTGATCATGGGCACGGCGTCAACGAGACCCGCGACCAGGAAGAAGCGCCCGATGAGGAGGTTCGCGAGCTCCGGCTGGCGCGCCACCCCTTCGAGGAATTTGCCGCCCAAAAGCCCGACGCCGATGGCCGCCCCCAGGGCGCCCAGCCCCAGCATCAGGGCCACAGCGACGACTGCGAGCCCCTGGACGTTACTCAATGCACTGACGAGTTCCATATTTTTCTCCTAGCGGTGTCTGCAACTAATGACTCTCGTGCGCCATGCTGAGGTACACGATCGTCAACATCATGAAGATATAAGCCTGTAGCGTGATGATGAGGATGTGGAAGATCGCCCACGGCGCCCCGAGCAACCATTGCACCGGGTAGGGCAGGAGCGCGATTAAAATAAACACCATCTCGCCCGCGTACATATTGCCGAAGAGTCGCAAGGCGAGCGATAGGGGCTTGGCCACGTCCTCGATGATCCGAAACACGATGTTGACGGGCGCGAGCTTCGGCCCGAAGGGCGCGGACATCACCTCGTGGGCGAAGCCGCGCGTTCCCTTGACCTTGAAGCTGTAATAGATCATGAGCCCGAAGACCGACAGCGACATCGCGAACGTCAAGTTCGGATCGGTGGTCGGAACGGACTTGAAATAATGCACGCCCTGGTCGCCGAGGAGCTTGGGGAGGAGATCGATGGGCAGGAGGTCCATAGCGTTCATGAGGAACACCCACACGAAGATGGTGAGCGCCAGCGGCGCCACGAGCGGATTGTGACCGTGGAAGATCCCTTTGACCGAGCCATCCACCAGCTCGACCACCATCTCGACGAAGTTCTGGAGCCCCGCGGGGACGCCCGAGGTCGCACCCCGGGCGACGAGATACAGGAGACCGAAGGCCAGTCCCCCGACCAGTCCCGACACCGCGAGCGTATCGACATGGACGGTCCAGAAGCCCGAGCCCTGTGCGTTGTTGGTCAGGTGATGCAGGATGTACTGCGAGGCCGATTGCGGGGCTTCGACTGCCATGACGGGTGTTCTATTTCCCCCAACGACTCTTGTGCTTCCAGTTCTATTGCTTCCCCAACATCGCCAGGCCATAGGCCCCGAGCGTCGCGGCATAGGCGATAAAAAGCGGCCCGACCGCCACGGCCTCATACTCGAGGAACGTCACGACGAAAAGACCGAGGGTAACCCCGAACTTGACCAGCTCCGCCAGGACTTGCGCGCCGAGCAGCCCGCCCGGCGACAGCCCTTTTGTTCTCGCGACACACAAGGCCGCGGCCGCGGTTGCCGCGATGCCGATGCCGCCACCGCAGAGCGCCGAGAACGCCCAGCGGAAATGGTACATCACGCAGACCAGCGCCACCGCCGCCGTCACGCCGAGCTGGAGGACGAGGAGTCTCTGGATGACCCTGTCCAACCTACCCGGCGATGCGGCAGCGCGCCATGCTAGTGTAAGTGCCGATACCGAGTCAACTCGCGTCCCGCCGAGCCGAGGAATGCCCGGGCCCGCCTTCACTTCTCACTTCCGAAGGCTCGGGCTTGCGCGTCAGGGGAACCAGAACGCAAGCTGTACGGCCAGCCACACCACGGTAGCGGCGACGAAACCGGTGGCAGCGCGCCGCGTCCACAGGTACTTCTTCTGCACGATCTTGGCGTTGACGTGCACCTGGGTCAAAACCTGGTCGAGCGCGGCCTCTACCGAGAGGCCCATGAACGCCCGCACATAATCGGCCGGCTCCATGCCGTGGATGTCGCCAAAATAAAAAAGTGAGCGCTCGGTGACCGGGGTCAGGCGCGGGCGCAGCGCGAGGACCGCCGAGATCAAGGAGAACCCGAGCGTGACCAGGAGCACCGCATAGGCGATCAAGGGGATCAGGTGCCCTTCCGACTTGAGCTGGGACAGCACCTGCTGACCGGTCAAGGTCAGCGCGGCGACGAAGATCGCGGAGCCCGCGGCCGGCGAGGCGCGCATGCCGGTCCGCCTGCTCAAGGGGCCGGTAACTCGATCGACCGGGGGGCGGGCACCGGAGGGCGGCCGGGGATCCGCCTTAGCACGGACATTTCGGTCCACGCGGAGGGATCCGTAACCTGATCGACCGCTAGGGGATCGACCGCTGTGGGATCGGCCGCTGTGGGATCGGCCGCTGTGGGAGCGGCCGCTGGGCCATCGACACTGGCGCGCTCGGCGGGTGCGAGCGGGCGGACGCGGACCGCCCCATCGGCGCCTGCCGAGGCCAACCGCAAGCCATCGGGGCTCACGGCCACGCCGTAGACCGCCCCACCCTTGCCCTCGAACCGGGCGACGGCCCTGCAGGTGGCCGCATCCCACACCCGCACGCTGCCATCCGCGCTGCCCGAGTAGAGCAAGACGCCATCCGGGCTCACTGCCACGTCGTATACCGCGCCACTGTGCCCGGTGCATGCCGTCCCCTCCTTGGCGGCGATGGGATCGGAAATGGCGAGATCCCAGGTCCGGACCGTGCCGTCCCAGCTCGCCGTCGCGAGGCGTGCGCCGTCGGGGCTGAAGGCGGCTTTGTAGACCCGGCCCGCATGAGCCGTGAGGGTGGTGAGCCGCTTACCGGTGGCGATCTCCCACACGCGCACCGTTCCGTCGCGTCCGGCCGTGGCGAGCCGCGATCCATCGCGGCTGAAGGCGAGGGCATAGACCCGTCCGGGATGGCCTTCCCGGGTCCACTGCGCCTGGCCCGTCACGGCATCCCAGCGCCGGACCGTGCCGTCCGCCCCCGCGGTCGCGACCCACGAGCCATCGGGAGCGAACGCGACACCGTACACCGCGCCCGCATGGCCCTCGATGGTGAGCACAGCCTTGCCGGAGGCACCGTCGAATACGCGTGTCTTGCCATCCGCCCCCACCGTTGCGATGCGCGACCCGTCGGGGCTGAACGCGACGCCGTAGCGGGGGGTGTCGCCCTCCTCCAGGACCGCGAGCGCCTGCCCGGAAGCGCGCTCCCACATCGTCGTCCTGCCGTCCCAGCTGGTCGTGACGAGCCTCGCACCGTCGGGGCTCATGGCCACGCCGTAGACCGCGGCGCCATGGCCCCGAAGCTTGGCGAGCGCGGCCCCGGTACCCGCCTCCCATAGCCGCACCATGCGGTCCTCGCCGGCCGTGGCCACGACGGTCCCGGCCGCATCGATCGCGACGCCGAAGACCGCGGCCGTATGGCCCTTGGCCTTCCAGAGGGCCTTCCCGGGATCCGGTGGCCACAGGCGTACGGTCCGGTCGCCACCGGTAGTGCAGAGCGATCCGTCACGGGCGAACGCGACGCCGTAGACCGCGGCCTCGTGGCCTTTCAGCGTACCCAGCGCCTGGCCCGATGCGGCGTCGAATAGTCGCACCATACCATCCTCGCCGGCCGTTGCGAGGCGTGACGCATCCCGACGGTAGGCGATACCGAAAACACGGCCTTCCTGATCTGCACGCTTCAAGAGCGGAGTGCCCGACACAGCTTCCCATACCCGCACGCTGCCGTCCTCGCCGGCGGACGCGAGCCGCTGCCCATCCGGGCTCACGGCGATGCCATAGACGCGGCCGCTATGGCCCTCGATACGCAGCAGGGAGGCACCCGAGACGGAGTCCCACAACTGCACGCCGCCGTCGCCGGCCGCAGCCAGGCGCCGTCCATCCGGGCTGTAGGCGATGCCGAAGATTGGCGCGTCCGCGCCGTCGAGCGTCAGGGTCTCGCCGCCCGTAGCGACGTCGTAGACCCGTGCCATCCCATCCTCACCCGCGACGGCGAACCGTGACCCATCGGGATTGAAAGCGACCCCGTAGAGCGCCCCGCCGGGCAGCGTGATCTTCAGGGACTCCCGGCCCGTCCCCGCTTCCCACACGCGTGCGGTCCCGTCGAAACCGGCCGTCCCGAGCGACTGTCCATCGCCGCTGTAGGTCAGCCCCCAGACCCCGTCCGTGTGACCACGGAAAGTAAGTGTCGGTGGCGCCGCGATACCGAGACTGTTTATTTCAGGGTCCGCGGGCGCGGCTGAGGCCGCATCTGGTTCGCCAGCGGCCTCGCGCCGGCTGTCCGCGCGGTCGTCCGCCCCAGAACCCACGCGCGAGGCGCGCACGGCCGCCACAATCAAGGCCGGCGATCGCGGTATCTCTGCCGCGGCTCGGCCAATCGGACCTTCTGCTGCCAGATCATTGCCATAGGCGACCATGACCATGAGCGACAGACAGAGACAGCCGGCGCGCGCACGGCGTAAGAGCTTAAACCCTATAGCCATCGCAAGGCACGAGGACACCACGGAGCTGATTCTAAACTATGCGTGCCGCAGCACTCTACGCCTCATCAGATGAGTTGCCATCGCGGTGTTTACGCGGTGTTGAGTTGATGCAAATGTATACCATTTTGCTGATGAACGCCCAGCGAATACGTCACCACGGTTGCACCCAAGTGCTTTCTGGGTTGGTGTTGAAGGGTGTTGGGATCTGAGGTTGGGGGTTCGCGAACTCACCCTCTAGGACTTCATTAGTCGTTTCTGAGAGCCCGGATTCATCGTGCCTTTACCTCCCAGCGGGCGACCGGTAGGATGGCCCGATTTCTTACCTGGGATGTAACCCGGTGAACGAGGAGGAAACGAAAACGGATCACGGACATGCGTGAGCGCAGGGATGGGCATGGGCGCTGGACGGGGAGGACGTTTTGCCGGGATTTGATCAGGGCCTTGCCCGGAGGCCCGCTCGCCGCCCTGCTGGCGGGCTGCGGCCAGCCGGCCGGGAACCCCGAGCCCGCGGCGCCCCCGGCGCCGGCCGTAAGTGTGGCCGAGGTGGTGGTCAAAGAAGTGACCCAGTGGGACGAATTCACCGGCCATATCGAGGCGGTGGACACGGTGGAGATCCGGCCGCGAGTGGCCGGCCATATCGAGCGGCTCGGTTTCAAGGAAGGCAAAGAGGTCAAGAAAGGCGAGGTGTTGTTCGTCATCGACCAACGGTCGTACAAGGCCGAGCTGCTGCGCGCCGAGGCCGATCTGGCACGGGCGCACGCCCGTTCCCAACTGGCCCGCGCCCAGGTGGCGCGTGCGCGGAAGCTGGTCGAGAAACGCGTGATCTCGGCGGACCAGTTCGACGAGCGCCTGGCCGCCGATACGCAGGCCACGGCCGATATCCGCGCCGCCGAGGCGGCCGGCGTGGTCGCCAGGCTCAATCTCGAATACACCGAGGTGCGTTCGCCGATCGACGGCCGTGCCGGCCGCGCGCTGGTGAAACCCGGCAATCTCGTCAGCGGCGGTGAGATGATCCCGGACGCGACCCTGCTCACGACCGTGGTATCGCTCGACCCCGTTCATGTCTATTTCGAGTGCGACGAGCCGACCTATCTGCGCTACGGCGCGATGGCGCGTCAAGGCGAGAGACAGAGCTCGCGCGACGTGGAAAACCCGGTGTTCGTGGGCCTCGCCGACGAACAGGGTTTTCCGCACGAAGGACGCATGGACTTCGTCGACAATCAGCTCGACCCGGCCACCGGCACCATCAGCGCCCGCGCGGTCCTCGACAATCATTCCGACTCACGGGGAGGTCGCCCCTTCACCCCGGGTCTTTTCGCACGCATCAAGCTCCTCGGCAGCGGCACGTTCTCCGCGGTGCTGGTGGACGACAAGGCGATCCTAACCGATCAGGATCGCAGATATGTCTTTGTGCTCGGAGCGGGCGATTCCGCGGAACGCCGCGACGTCAGGCTCGGGCGCATCATCGATGGACTGCGCGTCGTCACCGAGGGCCTGGTCGGGGGCGACAGGATCATCGTACACGGTGTGCAGAAGGTCTCTTTCCCCGGTATGCCCGTCACCCCACAGACCATCGGCATGGGCGATCCGCCGCCGCCCCCCGCCCCGCCCCCGGCGAGCGACGGCGGCGAACCGGCCCCCCCCGCAAAAGAGCCGAACGCATGAAGGACTTTTCGGCGCTGTTCGTCGATCGCCCGATCCTCGCCGCGGTTTTATCCATCGTCATCTTCGTCGCGGGGCTCATCGCCATCCCGCTGCTCCCGATCACCGAGTACCCCGACGTGGTACCGCCTTCGGTCGCCGTGCGGGCCGTGTATCCGGGCGCCAGCCCGAAGGTCATCGCCGAGACCGTCGCCACCCCCATCGAGGAGGCCCTGAACGGCGTCGAGAACATGATCTACATGAAGTCGGTGGCGAGCTCCGACGGCGTCTTGTCCGTGACGGTCACGTTCAAGCCCGACACCGATGCCGATCTCGCCCAGGTGCAGGTGCAGAACCGTATCAACCAGGCCCTGGCGCGGCTGCCCGAGGACGTGCGCCGGCTCGGTGTCACCACCGAAAAGCAGTCGCCCAACATCACCATGGTGGTACATCTGCTCTCGCCCAGCCGCAAATACGACACCCTGTATCTCCGCAACTTCGCCACCCTGCGAGTGAAAGACGAGCTGGCCCGCATCGATGGGGTCGGCCAGGTCATGATCTTCGGCGGCGGGGATTATTCGATGCGCATCTGGCTCGATCCCGACCAGGTCGCCGCGCGCGCCATGACGGCAGGCGATATCGTCCGGGCGATCCGCGAGCAAAACGTGCAGGTCTCGGCGGGCGCGATCGGCGCGCCCCCGCAACCGGGCGCGCGCGACTTCACGCTCTCGATCCATACAGAGGGCCGGCTCGTCACCGAGGAGGAGTTCGGTGACATCGTCCTGAAGACGGGCACGAACAGCCAGATCACGCGCCTGCGCGATGTCGCCCGCATCGAGCTCGGCGCTTCCGAATATGCGTTGCGCTCGCTGCTCAACAACCAACAGGCAGTGGCGGTGGTGATCTTCCAGGCGCCCGGATCGAATGCCATCGAGATCTCCGACAACGTGCGCACCAAGATGGCGGAGCTCGAAAGGTTGTTCCCGGAGGGATTGAAATGGGACGTGGTCTACGACCCGACGGTGTTCGTGCGCGATTCGATCAAGGCCGTGATCACGACGCTCCTGGAGGCGGTGCTCCTGGTGGTCCTGGTGGTGATCCTGTTCCTGCAGACCTGGCGTGCCTCGATTATTCCCCTCCTGGCGGTGCCGGTGTCGATCATCGGCACCTACGCGGTACTGCTCGCGCTCGGGTTTTCGATCAATACCCTGACCTTGTTCGGCATGGTGCTCGCCATCGGTATCGTGGTGGACGATGCCATCGTGGTGGTGGAAAACGTCGAGCGCAATATCGGCAACGGGCTGTCGCCGAAAGCGGCCGCGCATCAGGCCATGCGCGAGGTGAGCGGGCCTATCATCGCCATCGCGCTGGTCTTGTGCGCCGTGTTCGTGCCCATCGCGTTTCTGTCCGGGGTCACCGGCCAGTTCTATCGCCAGTTCGCGGTCACCATCGCGATCTCGACGGTGATCTCGGCGGTGAACTCGCTGACCCTCTCGCCGGCCCTCGCCGCGGCGTTGCTCAAGACCCACGGGGCACCGCCGGATCGACCGACCTTGGTCCTCGATGCGCTCTTTGGCTGGGTGTTTCGGCCCTTCAACCGCCTGTTCAATGGCGCCGCAAAGGCCTATACCGAAGGCGGGCCGCGGGCGCTCGGGCGTGCGCCGCTCATGCTCACGGTGTATGCGTTCCTGGTCGGGGCGACCGTGGTGATGTTCCAGATGGTACCCGGCGGCTTCATCCCGACCCAGGACAAGCTGTATCTGATCGGCGGGGTGAAACTGCCGGAAGGCGCCTCGCTGGACCGCACCGAGGTGGTGGTGCGCAAGATGAGCGAGATGGCGTTATCTACCGAGGGGGTCATCGACGCGGTCGCCTTTCCCGGTCTGAACGCGCTGCAATTCAGCAACACGCCCAATATCGGCACCATCTTTTTCTGCCTCGATGGCTTCGCCAAGCGCGGGCGCCCGGCGCCCGAGATCGCCGAGGAATTGATGGGCAAGTTTTCCGCCATCCAGGAGGCCTTCGCCTTCGCATTCATGCCGCCGCCCATCCTCGGGATCGGAACCGGCTCCGGCTTTTCCTTGTATGTCCAGGACCGCGCGGGGCTCGGCTACGGCGAGCTGCAAGAGGCCGTGACCTCGCTGGCCGGGACACTGTCAGACACCCCCGGTATGGGTTTTCCGATCAGTTCCTACCAATCCAACGTGCCGCAACTGAGCGCGCGCATCGATCGCAGCAAGGCCAAGACCCAGGGTGTCACGATGACGGACGTGTTCGAGACCCTGCAAGTCTATCTCGGCTCGGTCTATGTGAACGACTTCAGCCGTTTCGGCCGCACCTATCAGGTCTATGCCCAGGCCGATGCGCCGTTTCGCGATGAAGCCGAGGATGTGGCCGAGCTGCGCACCCGCAATCAGGCCGGCGAGATGGTGCCGATCGGGAGTGTGGTGAGCATCGATCGGAGTTACGGTCCCGATCCGGTCATCCGTTACAACGGATATCCCGCCGCCGATCTGCTCGGCCAGGCCGATCCGGGGGTCATGTCCTCGACAGAGGCCCTTGCCGTCATCGAGGCGCTGGCGCCGCGAGTCCTGCCCGCCGGTATGGGCCACGCCTTCACCGATCTCAGCTTCCAGCAGATAGCCGAAGGCAACACCAATCTCGTGGTGTTCCCGCTGTGCGTCCTCTTGGCGTTCCTGGTGCTGGCCGCGCTCTACGAGAGCTGGACCCTGCCGCTCGCGGTGATCCTGATCGTGCCGATGTGCATGCTCTCGGCGCTTGTCGCGGTGTGGTACACCGGCGGTGACAACAACATCTTCGTCAAGATCGGTCTGGTGGTGCTGATGGGGCTCGCCTGCAAGAACGCCATCCTGATCGTCGAATTCGCGCGCGAGTTGGAGCACCGGGGACGCGGGATCGTCGAGGCGGCGGTCGAGGCCTGCCGGCTGCGGCTGCGGCCGATCGTGATGACCTCGGTGGCGTTCATTGCCGGCGTGGTGCCGCTGGTGCTGGCGAGCGGCGCCGGCGCCGAGGTGCGTCGGGTCATGGGCATCACGGTGTTTTCCGGGATGATCGGCGTGACGTTGTTTGGTCTCATCCTGACCCCGGTATTTTATGTCGTCATCAGGAGATGGGCGGAGCGGGGCCGCGGTGTCGGGACGGCCGCCATCCCTGTGGCTGGAACGGGCAGAGCGGTCACCGAGTGACGACCCGGCGCAAGCGCCGGCAAGGCAGAGATCCTAGCCAAACATCTTTGAAATCTCGGGTGCCTCTCCGGTTGCCCATGTGTCCGGAATAGGCACCGTCTTTATTTACTCCCTCTCCCACCGGGAACCTCTACGCGCGTGACCATGCAGTCAAGCGCCGTGGGGTCGCAATGCGACCCTCAAAGCAACACTAAATCTTCCCAACAACTCGTGCAGGCGCACCCACGATAACTACGTTTGGTTCATTGAACGATTTATTTACCACTGAGTTAGATCGATCAAAATGCCGGGTTTTTGCTTTGGGTGAAGATCTTTTATAACGACGATGGATCAATAGGTTAGAGTGGAAAAAGCTTGGAAGAGAGGGCGCTCCGTGGTATGTATGGGTTTCGGAAGGTCATACGTCCCACAAAGGAAGCCCTCTCATGAAGCAAGCATACATTATCAGCCGGGGCGCGGAGGAGTTTGCGGCGGCCCGCGAGCAGTTTGCGTTGATTGTGGATCGGTTGCAGTCGGCGGCGGTGTTGGGCATGGAACATGGCGA
>JALZID010000107.1 GCA_030860485.1 Pseudomonadota bacterium
CGGATTTCCCGCACTACGCTCTTCAGGTGTTGGTTTACAGCACCGCGTAGCTCTTAAGGCGTGCATAGGGCAGAAAGAGTCTGGGACGCAGTAACGGAAAACAGGTCTTCACTTGCACGAAGACCTCCCACGGCATATAGCTCTTCCAACTCCGACTGCAGAGCATCTTATATGCCAGTAACGCTCGACGGCGCGGTTGACCTTGCGTAAAGCTCGAAGGTTACCCGCCACCCCGTAGTAGGCATAATGGCCCCGCAATACTTGGTTGAGGGAGGTGACTTGGTCTTTGACCGGCTCATGCCGAATCTCTCGCATCAGTTCCTGAAGGCAGGCAAGACTGCGGCAAAGTCGAGACTTCTCCGTCTTCCGTCCGACCTTGAAGTTGCCCTTGCGATTGCGCGTGGCCAGGGGCGGGCGGCCCGCGTTTACTCTCCTGGGCAACGGTCGTTCTGCCCGATCGACCGCCGTTCGGCGACCCCCAGCAGCACCTCGAGCAGCGGGCGGAGCGTCGGACCGGGTACGAAAACGTCGGCCTGTCGAGACACTGCCGGCCGACGGACGACGCCGCCGAAACCGATGACATAGACCCCCGCGGCCGCCGCTTCGAGGTCCGTGACGCCGTCTCCCACCATGGCCGCCGCCACCCCGTTGCGCAACGCGGCCCGGCATACCGTGGCCTTTCCGCCGGCACGCCAGAGTGGCGAGCTCCGGTCGTAGTCGATGTATCGCCCGGCGGCATCCCAGGCCACCTCGACGGCATGCACGCGCTCGGCCGGGATCGCCAAGGTCTCGCCGACGCGGAGCACGGCTTGACGGATCCCGCTGCTCACGATGTGGACCTCCTTGCCGAGCGTCGTGAGCGTCCCGACCACCTCGTGCGCTCCCTCCACGAGCGCCTGGACGTAGCGCTCCCCGAGCCACTCTACCGCATCGCGTCCCGGTCGGGTCGTTTCAAGACGCTCCCCATAGACGGCTTCCAGTGGCAGCCGCCCGTCCATCGCGGCTTCGGTCAGCGACGCAACCTCGGTTGCCACCCCGGAGTGCCTCGCCAGCTCATCGATCCCCTCGATAGCGCAGAGGGTACTGTCGCAGTCGAAGAACACGACCTCGAAGGGCGGGCCCATATCGCGCCCTCTCAGAAGGTGAGCTGATACACCTGATGGATGGCGGGGGTCGCGGCCACCCGCCGGAGCGTTTCGGCGCTCAAGGGGTGCGAGATCCCGATGACCGCCAGGGCCTGCGACCCCGAGGTCACGCCGACCTGCATACGCGAGATATTGACGTCTTCCCGGCCGAGCAGGGTGCCTAGTGCGCCGACGACACCGGGTCGATCCTCGTGTCGGGTGATGAGCACGGTACCTTCCGGGACGCTCTCGACCTCGCAGTCGTCGATGCGCACGAGCCGCGCGTGCCGTTCCCCGAGCAAGGTCCCCGCGACACTGGTGCGACCGCCGTTGTACCGGCCGGCTACCGTGACCAGCGAGAGGTATTCATCCGTTTCCAGGGAGCGAGACTCGACCAAGGTGATCCCCTGGCGGCGCGCGAGATGCCGGGCATTGACCTGGTTCACGGGCACCGATAGCTCCGCCTCCAAGAGGCCGACCAGGCACTCGGTGGCGATCGGATGGGGATCGAGCTCGGCCGCGCGCCCCCGCAAGGCCACCTCGACCTCCTGCAAGGGGCCTGGCACCAGCGCCGCGAGCAACCGCCCTAAGCGGTGGCCCAGCACCTGATAAGGGCGTAAGCGGTTCAGATCGGCGGGCGTGATGCGCGGAAGGTTCACGGCATTGATGGCCTCGCCCGTCTCGAAGTAGCTCGCGATCTGCTCCGCGACGGCCAGCCCGGCGGCCACCTGGGCCTCCTCGGTCGAGGCGCCGAGGTGTGGGCTCAAGACCACGTCGGGTCGTTCGAGGAGCGGTGAGCCCCGCGGCGGCTCCTGCTCGAAGACATCAAGGGCCGCGCCGGAAAGCTGTCCCGTGCGCAGGGCCTCGACGAGCGCCCCTTCGTGCACGAGCCCCCCGCGCGCGCAGTTGATGAGCCGCGCCCCGCGCCGCATGAGCCCCAGGCGTGAGGCGTCCAAGAGCTTGCGGGTCTTCTCGCTGAGGGTGCAGTGGAGACTCACATAATCGACGCTGCCGAGTAACTCGTCGAGTCCCAGGGAGTCCACCCCGTCCGCCTCCATCACCTCGCGGGTCACATACGGGTCATGGGCCACTACGCGCATCTTGAGGCCCAGGGCACGGGCCGCCACCAGCCGTCCGATGGTGCCGTAGCCGATGACGCCGAGTGTCTTACCCGCGACCTCGGTGCCCAGGAAGGACGCCCGGCGCCACTCTCCGGCCCGCACCGAGCGATCGGCCTCTGGAAGATGTCGGCTCAAGGAGAGCAGGTGCGCGACGGTCAATTCCGCGGTCGTCGTGGCATTCGCGTCGGGGGTATTGAGGACCACGACCCCGCGCTCGGTGGCCGCTTCGACATCGATGTTGTCCACGCCGATCCCGGCGCGCCCGACCACCCGCAGGCGCTCGGCCCCGGACAGGATCGCGCGCGTAATACGGGTGGTGCTGCGTACGATGACCGCGTCGCAGTCCACGATGCGGGACACGAGGGCCTCGGGAGTCTCGCCCGTGGCCACCACGACCTCGAACGCCGGCCGGGCACGTAGATACGTCAGGCCCTCTTCGGCGATCGTGTCGGCGATCAGGACCTTGTGCATGGTGCCGCCTCCCTTAGCTGTCGATACGCCCAGTCGATCCAGGGCAGTAGCGCGGCGACATCACCCTCCTCCACCGTCGCGCCACACCATACCCGGAGTCCCGGCGGGGCCTCGCGATAGGCGGCGAGGTCGAAGCCGGCGCGCTCCTCTTCGAGGATAGCACACAGGCGTTTGATGATCCGCCAGCGCGCCTCATGACCCTGGCCGGTAAACCAGGGGTCTACGACCTTGAGACACACCGAGGTGGTCGAGCGCGTGGCGGGGTCCTCGGCCAGGAGCTCTACCCAGGGCGTCTTGGCGACCCAGGCATCCACCCGATCGAAGTTGGCCTTCGATCGGGCGATGAGCGCGGGCAGGCCACCGATCCTCTCGGCCCAGCGTAGCGCGTCGAGGAAGTCCTCCACACAAAGGAGCGAAGGGGTGTTGATGGCCCCGCCCTGGAAGATGTCCTCGTCGAGGCGACCACCCTTGGTCAACTGCAAGACCTTGGGGATCGGCCATGGCGGCGCATAGCCGTTGATCCGCTCGACGGCCCGCGGGCCGAGCACCAGCATGCCGTGCTGGGCCTCGCCCCCCAGGGCCTTCTGCCAAGAGAAGGTCGCCACATCGAGCTTTTCCCAGGGGAGATCCATGGCGAAGACCGCCGAGGTCGCGTCGCAGATCGCGAGCCCCGCCCTTGCGTCCGCTATCCAGCGCCCATCGGGGACGCGCACCCCGGAGGTCGTGCCGTTCCAGACGAACACCACATCGCGATCCCAGTCGATCGTGGAGAGGTCCGGCAAGCGGCCGTAGGGCGCGTCGATGCGCCTCACACCCGGGAGCTTCAACTGCCCGAGCACATCCCTCTGCCAGGCCAGACCGAACTGCTCCCAGGCCAGGCAATCGACCCCGCGAAGCCCCAAGAGCGACCAGAGCGCCGCCTCCATCGCCCCGGTGTCCGAGGCCGGCACGACCCCGATCCGGTAGTCTTCGGGCAACCCGAGTACGTTCCGGCAGCGCCGGGCGATCTCCAGGAGCTTGGCCTTGCCGGCCTGTGCCCGATGCGAACGGCCCAGGACCGCTTCGCCGAGTACGTTGGGGATCCACCCCGGGCGCTTGGCGCACGGGCCGGACGAGAACATCGCGCGTTCAGGCCGGCAGATGGGTCTCGTGGGGTCTGCCATTTAAAGGACCAAAGAGGCGGTACAGGGCGGGCAATTCTAACGGCGGGCAGGAGCACGCTACAATCTTGCGCGTCGAACCTAAATTTACTTGAAACCTATGGGGCGCGGGAGACGCATCCAAACATCACGAAGGGGTATGTCTATGTCGGAACAGCAGTTACAGGAGCAACTCGAACACCTGCGAGCGCTCGTGAACGAGATCGGGGCGGAGAGACCCGACTCGCTGGGGCGTCTGAATCGCCTGGTGAGCGACATCGAAGACCGCTTGGCGGACCGTGGCGCCGCCCGGCCCGATGCGACGGACGCCGTGAGAGAGGCGATCCGTCACTTCGAGGTCGAGCACCCGCGGGCCACGGCGGTCTTGAACGACATCATGGTGACCTTGAGCAATATGGGGATCTGATGGCTGGGGGGATCTGATGGCCGGTTGCGACCCGCGCCCAGAGGGCCGATAATAAAGAGTGCCAAGGTCCGACCGCCCGCGATGCGGAGCCAAGACCAGGAAGGGTACGCCGTGCCAAGCGCCCGCAGTGTGGAATGAACAGCGCGACAAACTCATGTAACGGGCGCTGCAAGCTTCACCGATGCGGGGCAACCGTCGCCGTTATTGGGCCGGGGAGCGGCCCACACTACGCGGCGCAGCGCTGCCTGCGCGGCCACTTCCTGCGGTGACTGCCGAAGCCTGGGGGTACGGCATAATCGCATCGTCGAGTACCCAGAGGCGACCATTTCGGATCGGGACATCCTGCGGCGGGCGTTGTTTCCGATCGACCTCGACCCGGTAGGGTGTCCTCGACCGAGGCCGAGCATAAGGCCGCTATCGCGAGCGTCATTCGGGAGGACGATCCGGTAGAGTAAATGCGCACCATTTCCAGAGTCCGCAATGAGAGCCTCGGGCCAGCCCTCGCTACGCAGGTGGCCGAACACCTCTTGCGCCCGGCGAGAGTACCGAGCTACTGAAGCGGTGCCTTCAGGCATTGGCGCTGACGACCTCGTCAGCGTGGATGAGAAGGTCTTTAACGCCGCGAGGATCTGGAAGGTTTACGGCACGATCGCTTGTAAGGCGATAACACCCCCGAACGGCCGCATCGGCTGGCCAAGCTGTTGCGAGTGCCTGACGGGCTCCAGGTTGTATCGCTTGACAAGCTGACAGCGCTTGCAAGTACAGCGCTTAAGCCGTCCCCCACGAGACGCAAGGTACTCGGGCAGTGAGCGATTCGATCTCGACCGTTGGATATCCGACCACCGGCTGGATGTAGCCGGCCCGGTCGAGTGGAGCGGGGGGCGCAAGTGTATATTCCGCGTCTGCCCGTGGAATGAGGAGCAAATCTCCCGAAAATCACCGCTCCTGGACCGATGGCTCGCGTGCTTGACAACCCACAGGTCCATCCCCTACTCTTCCTCTCGCCGAAAAAGGGCCTTTGAAATTCTTATACCCAAGGGGAGGGAGCTTGAGGGGATTTGCCAACCGAGCGGCCGGCCTGCCGGCGCCGTCGCGGCCCTCGCCTCGATAACTTTCGTTTCGGGGCAGACCGGCGTGGCGCTGACCTTCATCGACTGGTCTCTAGAGTACTTGCATCATGAAATGTGATGCAAATGAGTCAAGTTTATCTGGTGGCGAGTTGTGCCTCCTGGCAGGCTTGGTCGATGAGGGTTTGAAGCCTCTCGAAGGCAGCGCGGATAGGGGAGTG
>JALZID010000108.1 GCA_030860485.1 Pseudomonadota bacterium
TCTCGACTATCTTCAACATCGGTGGCGTCTCCTTCCACCGGCCTAGGCCGGCGTCGCGTTTGATTCACGCGGAAGGATACGCCGCCTCTCTCATGTCTCCCATCCACAACTTAGGGTTATACCTCCCCACCGCGCTCTCAGCCGAACAACTCCTTGAGCTTCGCCCCGGGATCGGGCGCGGCCATGAACGCTTCCCCGACCAGAAAGGCATTCACACCGTGGCGCCGTAAGCGCGCGACCTCCTCGGGCGTGCGGATCCCGCTTTCGGTCACGATGGTGCGATCGGGAAAGACATCGACCAGGAGGTACAAGGTCGTCTGGATGTCGGTTTGGAAGGTGCGGACATCACGGTTATTGATGCCGATGAGCGGGGTACGCAGCATGAGCGCCCGCTCCAGCTCAACGCGGTCGTGGACCTCGGGCAGGACGTCCATGCCGAGTGTGTGGGCCAGGCCCGCAAGTTCCTGGAGGCCCGCGTCCGAGAGGCCCGCCACGATGAGGAGCACACAGTCCGCGCCCAGCACGCGCGATTCGTAGATTTGGTAGGGATCGATCATGAAGTCCTTGCGCAGGACCGGCAGGGCACAGGCGGCACGGGCCTCCCCGAGGTGCGCATCGGCTCCTTGGAAATATCGGACATCGGTCAGGACCGAGAGGCAGGTGGCCCCGGCCGCGGCGTAGGCCCGCGCCAGCCACGCCGGCTCATAGTCCGCGCGCATCACGCCCCGGCTCGGGGAGGCCTTCTTGCTTTCGGCGATGACTGCGGGCCGGCCTTCCCTGACGCGCCGAGCGATGGCCGCCGCGAAACCGCGCGGCGGCGAGGCCGAGGTGGCCAGGGCCTTGACCTCGGCGAGCGACACGCGCGCCTGTCGCTCGGCTACCTCATGTGCTTTATGGGTCAGGATCTCCTGCAGGATGTCGTGCTCGGGCATGGGATACTTGGTCGGGTGTCGCGCGCGAGGGGATGAGAACACAATCGCCAAGCGGGTTCAAACCACTCCGGGTTCAAGCGACTCGCCGGGGCTAAACGGCGCCCCGGACCGCGCCGCCAACCGTCGGCGCAGGCCTGGCATGCAGCGCCTGAGTGTTCGGTGATGGCGGGACGGGTCATATGCGAAAGCCGCCGTGCCTGCGCCGCTGCAGGTAATCGGCGGCGTAAGCGCCGAGCGCGACCCCCAGGACCAGGATGAGAAAAACGACGCCTGTGATCTCGGCTTTCATGAGAGCCAGTGCCGTGCGCACGGCCGGCCACCGCTCGGTTGGGTCCGATGGCGGTGCGGTGTGTTCGACGGATTGGGCAACGGGTCGCGATGGGCCGGCGCTCGCACAGGCGCTCTCGGCCTCGGCCAGCTTCCGCGCCAGCTCGGCGTGCCTGTCGCGTTCGGCGGCGCACTGATCGAGCCCCGGACCGTACGGAGATGGCGCGCGATCACCGGGTTCGGCCGCGGTGTTCGCGAGCTGTGTCTTCAGCAGTTCGTTCTCCTCTTTGATCTCTCTCTTCTCATCTTCGAGGATCGCCACCGCGAGTCGCGCGGGCATTTCCGTCATCAGGTAATCGCCTTCGACCCAGCCCGTTTCGCCCGCCGGTCCGCGCACCCGCGCCATCGAGCCTTTCCGTTCCAGGATTTGGAGCTTGGTTCCGGTTGGAAACGCATGAGTGAGCGGGCTCTGGGGTTTGGGGTCTCGATGCGCACCGGCGACGAGCCTGTCGATCACGTAGACCGGTTCGGGCATCGATTTCGGGGCCGGTTGTGAGGCTGCGGGGTCGGATGCGCATGCCAGTAGGCAGGCTGCGATCTGGCCGATCCGTCGCATCGAGGGTATCAGGCGTCAGGCCAGTCCCAGGTGCCTCAACAGGGGCTCAATGCTCGGCCTGCGACCTCGAAACGCGATGAACAGATCCATGGGGTCCCGGGAGCCGCCTTGCTCCAGCACCGTGTGCAGGAACTCCGCGCCGGTGGCCGGATCGAAGACCCCACGTTCCTCGAACTTGGAGTAGGCATCGGCGGCCAGCACCTCGGCCCATTTGTAGCTGTAATAACCGGCGGCGTACCCGCCGGCGAAGATATGCCCGAACCCATTCTGGAAGCGGTTGAAGGCCGGCGGTTTGACCACCGCGACCTCGTCGCGAACCCGGTCCAGGACCGTCTGGATCGCGGCAGCGTCATAGGGCCCGGTCAGCCTGTGCAGGCGGAAGTCGAACAGTGCGAATTCGATCTGTCTCAGCATCTGCAGGCCGGACTGGAAGGTCCGCGCGTCCTGCATGCGCTTGAGCAAATCGGGGCCGAGGGGCTCGCCCGTCTCGTAGTGGCCGCTGATCACATCCAGGGCCTCACGCTCCCAGCACCAGTTTTCCATGAACTGGCTCGGCAGCTCGACCGCGTCCCAGGGGACGCCGTTGATCCCGGCGATGCTCGGGTAGTCCACCCTCGTCAGGAGATGGTGAAGGCCGTGCCCGAACTCGTGGAACAGGGTGACGACCTCGCTGTGCGTCAGGAGCGCGGGCTTATCGCCGACCGGGGGTGTGAAATTGCAGGTCAGGTAAGCGACCGGCGTCTGCAGGCCTTCGGGGGCGCGGCGCCGCACGATGCACTCGTCCATCCAGGCCCCGCCACGTTTGTGAGGTCTGGCATAGAGGTCGAGGTAGAATCTCCCCCTGAGCTTCCCGTCCGGGTCGTGGATCTCGAAGAACCGCACGTCCGGGTGCCAGCCCTCGACCTCCGCGCGTGGATGAATGGCGATCCCGTAGAGCCTGCGGGCGACGGTGAAGAGACCCTCCAGTACCTTCGGTACCGGGAAGAAGGGACGGAGCGCTTCCTGTGAGAGGCTGTAACGCGCCTGCCGGAGCTTCTCCGAATAGTAGGGGAGGTCCCATGCCTCCAGGCGCTTGGCCCCATGCGCGTCGCGGGCGTACGTCGAGAGCTCATCGATCTCGCGCAGGGCCAGGGATCGCGCCCGCTGTGCCAGATCCTCGAGGAACGACACGACCTCGGCGGGGTCCTCGGCCATCCTGGGAATGAGTGAATACTCGGCGAAGTCCTGAAAGCCGAGGAGGCGAGCGAGATCCCGTCGCAGGGTCAGGATCTCGACCATGGACTCGGTATTGTCGAAGCGCCCGGCGTGGGGTCCCTGGTCCGAGGCGCGCGTCGTATACGCCTCGTACATCTCACGCCGCAGGTCGCGGTCATCGGCATAGGTGAGGAGCGGCGCATAAGATGGATGATCCAGTGTCAGGAGGAAGCCCGGGAGGCCCTCTCGCTGCGCCGTCTGGCGTGCCAGTGCCAGCGCGGTCTCGGGGAGGCCGGCGAGGTGGGAAGGGTCGGGCAGGTGTCGCTTCCAGGCCTGTGTAGCGTCGAGGAGTCGCTCTTCGAAGCCCGCCTCGAGACGTGTGAGGCGCTGCCGTGTCTCACGATAGCGCTCGCGGTCGGTGCCTTGGAGCTCGATCCCGGAAAGGCGGAAGTCGCGTAAGGCGTTGTCGATGATCCTGCGCTCGGCGATCCCGAGCCGGTCGTACTCGCCATCGTCTTTGACCTGCCGGTAGGCTCGGTACAGGCCCTCGTGCTGGCCGAGCTCGGTGTGGTAGTCCGAGAGCTTGGCCAGGCACGCCCCGTAGGCCTGGCGCAGGGACTCGCTGTCGGCGACACCGTGCAGGTGTTTGACAGGTGACCAGACCCTGTTGAGACGGTCCCCGATCGCCTCCAGCGGCGCCAAGGTGGTGGCCCAGGTGTGTCCGTCCGGCGCCTCGACGAGCGTTTGGATCGCCATGCGGTTTTCACCGAGGACCACGTCGATTGCGGGCTCGGCGTGACCCGGGTCGATGTGTCCGAAGGCCGGCAGGTCGCCGGTATTCAAGAGCGGATTGTCCATCGGGCGGGGGCGTACGGTCTGCGTACCGGAGTGGAGTGGAACACTTTAACACGCGACCATCCGGCTGGCACGCAGGCCGGCGGGGGGCTAGAATTCGCGCCAGGCGAGTTTCAGGAGAACGACATGAAAAGCGATGCCAAGGTACTCGAGTACCTCAACCGGGTGTTGAAAAACGAGATCACCGCCATCAACCAGTACTTCCTGCACGCGCGCATGTTCAAGAACTGGGGCTTCCATGCACTGTGCGAGTACGAGCACAAGGAATCGGTGGATGAGATGAAGCACGCCGATACGCTCATCGAGCGCATCCTGTTCCTCGAAGGTCTGCCGAACCTCCAGGACATCGGCAAGCTCATAATCGGCGAAGACGTGCAGGACATGCTCGCCTGCGATCTCAAGCTCGAGATGAGCTCGCTGTCGGTCCTGCGAGAAGCGATCGCCTTCTGTGAGACGACGCAGGATTACATCTCGCGGGAGATCCTGGAGACGATCCTGGAAGGCGAGGAGGAGCACATCGATTGGCTGGAGACACAGTTGGAGCTGATCGATAAGGTCGGACTACCCAACTACCTGCAATCCAAGCTGTAGGCCCTCGGGACTGGGCTGGGGCGCCCCGACCGGACGGTAGGTCATCGATCCAGTCCCGCTGTTCCCGTTCACCAGCGCCCTACTGGCAATAAGAAGCGCGACCTGAACCCTGAGCCCGATGGTTCGTCGTGACTGGGATTCTCCGGCCCAGCGGCGTGCCACGTCCCATGATCCTGGCACTAGGTTTGCTTACGAACTCACGGAAACCGAGCTGTTGCGAATCGTTCTCATTCGTGCTAATATCTGCATTTATGGGGTGCACTGGCTCATCAACGGGCAAGCTTATGATCATCTGTATCTGTCACCGGGTGAGTGAACGCGATATCGACCACGCGATCAGCGAGGGGGCCAGCTCGTTGCGCCGGCTCAACGAGCGCCTGCGGGTGGGTACCGGCTGTGGGGCCTGTGTCGAGCACGTCCGCGACTGTCTGAACCACCGTCTCGCCGACGATCTGGCTAATATGGGGATGCAACAGGCTTGACAGCGTCGCAGGTAGCGCCCGCGCCCCGCGAGCCAGGCGAAGTCTGGAGACGGCCACGCAGCTTGGGGATTGCCGTCGGGCGCCTAGCTGGCAGCCGGTTGCCGTGTGGGGGGGGACCACCCGCAGTGTTCCCCAGGACAGGAGCAGTGTTTTTAGGTATATTAGTAAATACGAATCATAATCAGTCGATCATAATCAGTGCTATTTAGATGTGCTATTTTAGATTATGTTGAGGCGCTGGGAATTCCACCCGGCTGGGACGGGCATGTCCACAAAAGAGAAACGAAGGGAGTAACGATGTCGCGACGCGTGCGAGTGTTTGAGTGGGGGATGATGACGGGGGCCTCCTGGCCACGGCGGTTGTCCCGCTGACTGCCGGGGCGGCGGGACCGCCGAGCGCCGAGGAGATGTGGCGGGTTATCCAGGCCCAGCAGAAGACCATCGACGAGCTGAAGGCGAAGCTCGAACAGTCCCAGGGCCAGTTGCGGTCGACCTCGAAACGCGTCGAGGCGGCCGAGCAGAAGGTCGAGGCCACCGCCGAGGCCGTGGAAGCGGCCGAGGAGAAACCCACGACCGCGGCGAACTGCGTCGATCGCACTCGGATCGGCGATGGGTCCTCCAGCCCGACGAGATCGAGGTCGAACGTACCCCCGGTGAGGTCGAGCTGGAGCAGGCCTGGGTGGAGCTGGACCTGACCAACGAGCACCGGCTGCGAGCGGGCGTCGACCTCATCCCGGTCGGGATCTTGAACCTCACCCACGAGCCACCGACGTTCTATGGCGTCGAGCGCAACCCCGTGGAGACGTTCATCATCCCGACCACCGGGCGCGAGGCCGCGATCGGTGTACATGGCGAGCTCGGGCAGTTCGCGCCGGGGTGGAGCTATGACCTCGTAGGACACTCCGGTCTCGACACACCCATGGAAGGTCCGAACGCCTTCCTTGGTCCGCAGTGGCCGCATCAATGTGGCCGAGCGCCCGCCGACGACGGTGCCGTGACGGGCCGGATCCGGTACACGGGTCTCCCGGGGCTGGAGGCCGCGGTGAGCGCTCAGTACCAGCACCCAGGGGGATCTCGATATCGACGGGACCTTGGTCGAAGGTCACTTCGACTTCCGTCGCGGTGGCCTTGGCCTGCGCGCCCTGGCGGCGCGTTGGGATCTAGACGACGGTCCGGCGGGGCTCGGACCCGAGAGCGGGGACTCGCCCGGGCGCGAATCGCAGTGGGGGTGGTACATCGAGCCGTCTTACCGCTTCAGCATCGCGGGGTCCACCCCACTGCCCGGAGAACTTGGTTTCTTTGTGCGTTACAATCAGTTCGACAACAACGCCGCTTCCGGAACAGATCAATGGTGGGTTCAATTTACTGGCCGCATCCCGGCGTGGTCTTCAAATTCGATGTCCAGGAGCAGTTCGGGCAGAAGCCAGGCAACGACGACGACGGTTTCAACCTGGGTGTGGGCTATCAGTTCTATTGATTTCCACGTCGGTGACAAGATTGTCAGCGGCCTCGGGGGTCGCTTGTACCTTGATACCCTCGAGTTGGCGGAGCACGAAGGCCCGCTGCTCGGTGCGGTCCAGTTCGAACGCATGCTGGTCGTTGCCGTGCCGGATGCGATCCTTCTATTGACACGCGATGGTGAGGTCATCGAACGACTGAGCGGTGCCGATGGGGTGCCCGCCGGGATGCACAGCATCGGGCGCGATACGGCCGGGCGGCTGGTCGCGCGGGGGGCACACGGAGACTATAGCGCCGACCTCGAGCGCGTGGAGTGGCGGCATGAGGTAGACCCGGAGGTCACCTGGGCCGAGCCCGTAACACTGCCGCTGGGGCTCCGCGGCCGGCTGGTCGAGCTCTATCGCGGCAAGGGCCTGCCGCTGGAGCGCGTGCTTCTGGATATCCACAGCGGGCGGATCTTGGGTGCCTGGGGCGTCTACCTGATCGATGCGGCCGCGGTGCTGTTCCTCGGTCTAGTGCTGACCGGCCTGTGGATGTGGTCGCGGCGCCCCAGATAGGGGGACCGAACCGGGTCTCTGGCCCTCGTCGCCGACAGCGGACCCTGTGTCCGAATCGACCAGCGGGGGCTCGAGCACCGGTACACGCCGGGCCAACGACCGCTCGCACCAGGCCAGCAGGTTCGACAAGCCGTAGCGCGCCGCCAGCAACGCTATTACGATACCCGTTGCGTTCGCCACCATGTCCGCGAAACTGCAGTAGCGGTAGGCCGTCTGATCTTGCGCGATCTCGATCGCGACGCCCATGCCCACGAACCACAGCGCGATGCGGATCCAGCGCTCGGCGGGTGCGAGCTGTATGAACCACAAGGTCAGCGTCGCATAGGTGAGGACGTGCATGAGCTTGTCGAGGTTGCCGGCCGCAAAGGCCACGGGTGATGGTCGCAGCGACAGGACGATGGTCAGGAACACGAGGGCCCAGCCGATGACGGCCCACGCCCGGCGCAGGCGGGGATCGGGAGCGCCATATCCCGGACCACTGCGCGCGGCCGACGATTGCCTGTTAAAGGGGTCCATGATCGGTTGGCTATGGATGCCGGGCCACGGTGAGGGGGTTAGCATTTTTCACGCCTGGGCGTGAACGATATACGCCGGCCGGCATAGCCCGGTGCGGTAACGGATGCTGTGAGTGGGCCCGGACACGGGCCGGGAGGGTGGCATGAAGATCCTAGTGACGGGGGCCGCGGGTTTCATCGGCGCGGCCTCGAGTATACGCCTGCTTGAGCGGGGCGATGAGGTCATCGGGCTCGACAACCTCAACGACTATTATGAGGTGAGTCTGAAGGAGGCCCGAATGGCGCGCCTTTACGGTCACCCTCGGTTCCGGTTCCTGCGCGTCGATGTCTCCGATCGCGCGGCGATGGAGCAGGTCTTCGCGACCGAGCAACCGGAGCGGGTCATGCACCTCGCCGCGCAAGCGGGTGTGCGCTACTCCTTGACCCATCCCCATGCCTACGTGGACGCGAACCTCGTGGGGTTCATGAACATCCTGGAGGGCTGCCGCCAGAACGGCGTCGAGCACCTCGTGTATGCCTCTTCCAGCTCTGTTTACGGCGCCAATACCCGCATGCCCTTCTCGGTACACGACAACGTCGACCACCCGGTATCGCTTTACGCCGCGACCAAGAAGGCCAATGAGTTGATGGCCCATACCTACAGCCATCTGTACGGCCTCCCGGTCACCGGGCTCAGGTTCTTCACGGTGTATGGACCGTGGGGTCGCCCCGATATGTCGTTGTTCTCGTTCACTCGGAGTATCTTGGCGGGCCAGCCGATCGAGGTCTTCAACTACGGCCATCACCGGCGCGACTTCACCTACATCGACGACCTCGTCGAGGGGGTCACGCGGGTGATCGACGCCGTGGCCAGGCCCAACCCCGCCTGGTCCGGCGACAGCCCGGACCCGGGCACCAGCCGTGCGCCGTACCGCCTTTATAACATCGGAAACAACCATCCGGTAAACCTCTTGCGTTTCATCGAGGTTCTCGAAGGCTGCCTGGGCAGGGTCGCAGTCAAGAAGCTTCTGCCTATGCAAGCCGGTGACGTCCCCGATACCTACGCCGATGTAAAGGATCTGGTCGACGATGTCGCCTACCGGCCGGCGACGCCCGTGGAGGTCGGGGTGGAACGCTTCGTCAACTGGTACAGAGACTACTACCGGGTGGGGTAATGATGCACACGCGCAAGATCTCGGTGGTGGGGCTCGGTTACGTGGGGCTGCCGGTCGCGGTGGCATTCGGCAAGTACGGGCGGGTGGTGGGCTTCGATATCAGTCCCACGCGCATCGCCGAGCTCAAGGACGGTTATGACAGGACGCACGAGGTACGGCGTTCCGACCTGGCCGAGGCCGACATCCTGTTCAGCTCGGACCCCACGGCCCTCAAGACCGCGGACTTTCACATCGTCGCGGTCCCGACCCCCGTCGATCACGCCAAGCGCCCCGATCTGGGCGCCCTGCTCAGCGCCTCGGAGCTCGTCGGACGCGAGCTCAAGTTCGGCGACATCGTGGTCTACGAGTCCACGGTGTATCCAGGCGCCACCGAAGAGGCGTGTGTGCCGGTCCTGGAAAGGCACTGCGGTCTGTGCTCGGGGCGCGATTTCTTCGTGGGGTACTCGCCGGAGCGCATCAACCCCGGCGACACGGAGCACACGTTTACCGCCATCACCAAGGTCGTTTCCGGCCAGGACCCGAAGACGCTCGAGATCGTGGCGGAGGTGTACGGTTCGGTAGTGCGTGCGGGGGTGCACCGAGCACCGTCGATCAAGGTCGCGGAGGCCGCCAAGGTCATCGAGAACACCCAGCGCGACCTCAACATCTCGCTCATGAACGAGCTGGCGCTCATCTTCAACAGGATGGGGATCGACACCCGGGACGTCCTGGATGCCTCGGGCTCCAAGTGGAACTTTCTGCCGTTTGATCCGGGGCTCGTGGGCGGGCATTGCATCGGCGTCGATCCCTATTATCTGACGCACAAGGCCCAGGTCTTGGGGTATATCCCCCAGGTGATCCTCGCCGGGCGCAGCATCAACGACGGCATGGGTACCTACATCGCGAGCCAAGTCATCAAGCATTTGATCCACGCGGGGGGCACTGTCAAGGGCAGTACCGTCACGGTGCTCGGTTTCACCTTCAAGGAGAACGTCCCGGACCTGCGCAACACACGGGTCATCGACATCGTCACCGAGCTGCGGGATTACGCCGTCAATGTCCAGGTGACCGATCCCCTGGCGGATCGCGCGGAGGCCAGGGAGGCGTGCGGTATCGATCTGTTGCCGGAAGAGGCGCTTGCGCCGGCCGACGCCGTGGTGTTCGCCGTTCCGCACCATGATTACGTCGCCAAGGGGTGGCAGGCCGTCGTACCACTGTTGCGGGGCGGCCGGGGTGTGGTCGTCGATGTCAAGGCGAAGTTGGCACGCGAGCACTGTCCGCCGGGCGTGCGCTTGTGGCGCTTGTAGTCGTCGCGACAGGAGATCGGGAAAATGAACGTGGTCATGATCGGGAGCGGGTATGTCGGGCTGGTCTCGGGTGCGTGCTTCGCGGAATTCGGCGCCGAGGTCACCTGCGTAGACGTCGACGAGCACAAGATCCGACGCCTCAAAGAGAGCGAGATCCCGATGTACGAGCCGGGTCTCAAGGACCTGGTGGCCAAGAATGTCGCCCAGAGCCGGCTGTCTTTCACGACCGGGCTCGCGGGACCCGTGGCGGGCGCGGACCTCGTATTCATCGCGGTCGGCACGCCGTCGCGGCATGGCGACGGGTTTGCCGATCTGAGTTATGTCTACGACGCCGCCAAGGGCATCGCGCCGCACCTGACGGGCTATACGGTGGTGGTCGACAAGTCCACCGTACCGGTCGGGACGGCCCGCAATGTCGCGCGTGTCATCCGCGCCGAGAATCCACGGGCGGATTTCGATGTCGCCTCCAATCCCGAATTCCTCCGCGAGGGGGCCGCGATCTCGGACTTCATGCGCCCGGACCGGGTGGTGATCGGCGTCGAGAGCGAGCGCGGCGAGGCGCTCTTGCGGGAGCTGTACCGGCCGCTCAATCTCATCGAGACGCCCATCCTCAAGACCGGGCTCGAGAGCGCGGAGCTCATCAAGTACGCCTCGAACGCCTTTCTCGCGACCAAGATCAGCTTCATCAACGAGGTTTCCATGCTGTGCGAGGCGGTGGGCGCCGATGTCCATGCCGTGGCGCGGGGCATGGGGCTCGACAACCGCATCGGCCGCAAGTTCCTGCACCCCGGACCCGGTTATGGGGGCTCCTGTTTCCCCAAGGATACCCAGGCGCTGGTACGGATCGCCCAAGAACACGGCGTCTCGAGCCGCATCGTCGAGGCGGTCATCGAGGTCAACGCGGCGCAGAAGGCGCGCATGATCAAGAAGATCCGGGATGCCCTGGGGGGCAGCGAGGCCGGCAAGACGCTAGCCGTCCTGGGCCTCACCTTCAAGCCCGAGACCGACGACATGCGCGATGCGCCCGCGCTTTCCGTCCTCCCGACCCTGATCGAAAAGGGTGCCGTCGTACGTGCCCATGACCCCCAGGGGATGAAGGAAGCCCGCAAGCACCTGCCGGCATCGGTGGTCTACTGTGACCGCGTCTACGACACCTTCGACGGGGCCGACGCGGTGGTCTTGATGACCGAATGGAACGCCTACCGGGGTCTCGACCTCGACCAGGTGATGGCGCGCATGAGGGGGCGGGTGTTCTGCGATCTACGCAACGTCTACGAACCCGAGCACATGAGTGCCCGCGGGTTCGCGTACGCCGGCGTCGGTCGGTAGCCCCGGGATAAGGGGTCGGAGTGAATTTTGGGCAGGTTGCTTATTATCGTGTCTGCATCAACACAAATTCACTCCGACCCCTTTATCCCGCTATCGAAACAGCACCAGCGCCTTGTCCAAGGTGATATAGATCCCCCAGCCTAGCGGTATACCGACGAGCGTCCAGGCGATCGCGACCAGGAACCAGCTCGCGCGGCTCGGGCGTTCCATGGGTATCTTCCTGCCCCGTGACATGGTCGCCCTACAATTCAGGCCTTGGAGGCTTCGTGCGCGAGCCGGCGCTCGGTCTCCAGTTCCAGATCGCTCATGTAATAGCGCTGCGCCACGGGCCGCATCAGCAGGTTGCAGAGGAGGCCCACGAGCAACAGGGATGCGAGCACGTAGAGGGTCACGTTATAGGCCTGGTGGACGGGCACGCCGCGTTCGATCTGGAACTGTGGACCATGCCGTCAGCAACCGCCCATGATGTCGGCCAGATTAGGCGGGGATGGTGGCGACCCAGGCGAACCCGCCCCCATACATGGTGAGGATGATGCCGAAGAGCGCCACGAATCCGCGGCAAGGACGGGCAGGTCTTCGTCCTACGTCCGGAGACTCCGCGAAGCTCGGGTTAGCCCATAAGCGCGGTATATCCCTGCCTATTGCGGGGATGCGAAGTAACGCGGAGCCTCCTTAATGACTGGATCAATAACCAAACCCCCCAAAACGTCACAAGCGGTAGAGCTCTCGGAGAGCCACAAGCGGTTAATAGACCTCGTCGATTACGTCGGCCACATGGTGCGGATGGCGGAGCGGCCGGTCTTTGCTCTCAAGGAATACAAACAGCTTGTCTTCCATGAGGTGGAGCTGAGGGGTCGCGTCGGTATTCATCACGACCTCGCCGACGAAGACGGTGCCATCTGGCTCAGGATGGATCGCCTCAACCGGCTAGACCCGCCGCCGGTGCCTGCCGAGATCGCCGAATGGGTAATCGTTAGTCGGGATCCGTTCAGGTCGCCCGAGATCCGTGCTGTGCGGACCGCAACCATCGACAAGGCCGAAGCTGACCGACTCTGCGCCAACGGAACGCTCGCAGCGAAGGACGTGCAATCCGCGCTAAGGCCGAAGCCCGGGAAGACGCTCTGCGACGTCATTTACCGGCTCGAGCGTTTACCAAAGACCAAACAGGCTGTGGAATCGTACACCGGCGGTCCGTGGGTAACATGGTCCGAGAAGGAGAAGCCCCGCAGGAATACCATCGCGATCTACGACGCGTTCTTCAGCGTCCAGCAGGCAATAAACGCCGAGAGTGGCGAGCAGGCGCTCGAGGTCGTATGGGGTGTCGGCGTTGCGAGGTGGCGAACAGAAGGTCGTGAATTCGACCATCCGCTTGTCGAACAACTGGTCGAACTGCAAATCGATCCCAAGGGCGGAGCGATCACCGTCCGGCCCCGCTCGACCGAACCGCAACTGGCATTAAAGCCGTATTTTGCAGTCGGGAACCCCGGCGCCGACGCCGTGTTCCAGTCCGGACGTAGGTACCTCGCCGAGTTACCCGACGACGCAGAGTTCTCACCTTACATCCGCAAGACCTTCGAACCCGTGCTCCGGCAGGCGGTGGCACAGTTCGACAAGGAAGGCTGCTACTACCCAGACGAGGTGAAGGACGTCAACGACCGCGTTTTGCCTGACCGGCGGTCCGAGCTCGTCGTGACGGACACTTGGGCCATTTATGCTCGGCGCCGGTCAGACAACTTCATGGTCGCAGACCTCGATCGCTTGAAAAGCGCCATTGCGGAGTGCAAAGAGCTGCCAGGTCCCGCGACGCGGGTCGTGACGGAGCCTTCCGACAGTGGAGGTTACCGCCCAGAGTTCGTTAATATCGGCGGCGGACTCAGCGGATTCCAGCCGGGAATGGGCGGTGGCGCGGGTGGTGGGTTGTCGACGGCCAGCGCCACCATCGACGACTCGCGCACGCACGATTTCTTCTTTCCCAAGCCGTTCAATGACGAACAGGTCTCCATCATCCAGCGATTGATGGATGCCGACGGCCTCGTCGTGCAGGGCCCGCCAGGCACCGGCAAGACCCATACCATCGCCAACATCGTCTGCCACTACCTCGCGACCGGAAAGCGGGTGCTAGTGACATCGAAGGGCGAGGCGGCGCTGACGGTACTCCGCGATCACATCCCCGCGGGTATCCGCGAGCTTGTCATCAGCCTCCTTGCGAACGAGCGCGAAGGCCTCAAGCAACTGGAGCGCGCCGTCGACTCTCCTAGCAGCCTGTCGGACTAAGGTTGAACGGTACAGCGGCGGCGCAGGTGCTGAGCGGGACCATCGTTGGTCGAACGGTCATTGATGCTGTAGGGACGGTGAAATGATGATGATCGGATCGATCC
>JALZID010000109.1 GCA_030860485.1 Pseudomonadota bacterium
CGGGGCGAACCCGGTAATGGAGCGGGGTGGGCATCAGGGTGACCTCACCGTCTGTAGCGACGTGCACGCGCTTGCGCTTCGTCTCGATGCAGACCTCTTCGGTGCGGAGCGCATCGAAATCCTTCTCGTTTCGCAACGTGCCGGCGAGGGCGCGCAGAGCGAAGCGCAGGAGCCCAACGCGCCCGGTACGGCGTGCCATGTAGACACATAGCCGTCCCGCATCGAGGCGTTTGCGGGTGCCGACCTCGAATCCCTCGGTCTCGTATTCGTTGTTGCCGATGAAGATGAACGGAGTGCGCCGCACCGATTCGTGATCGTCTGCGTTCACGCGCACCACGAGGAAGGGGTAGCGGCGCAGCACGGAGAGCGCTGCCCACAGGAACGCCGGCCATTTGCCGTGCCCCAGGCGATCTTGCAGCTTCTCGCGATGGCGTACGACCGTCGGATAGAGTCCGAGACCCGAATTGTTGAGAAAGAACCGGCCATTGACCTCCCCGACATCCACTTGCGCCACCGTACCCCCGACGATCGTGCGCACGGCGTCGCCCACGGCGAGCGGAATATTGAGATCCTTGGCGAAGTGATTGAGCGTCCCGAGCGGCAGCACCCCGAGCGTGCGATCGGTCTCGATAAGGACGGACGCCACGGCGCTGACCGTCCCATCCCCGCCTGCGGCGACCACTGGGCCGGCGTCCTCGGCAGCCGCGCGGCGTGCCAGATCTACAATCTCCTCCCCGTTTCCCGCAATCAAGAAACGCGCCTCGGCGCCGAGATTGTGGAACGCTTCCGCAATGCGCGCCCGCGCCTCCCCGGTCGTGTCCGATCCCGCGGCGTCATTGATGATGATCGCGACGGGCGTAGTTATGGCGGAGCTAAGCAACGCCGGCATTCCGGGATGCCGCGTCTCCGCGCATCGACCGCGAGCCGCTTTCCGTGGAGGTAGGCGGTGCCGCGCGAGTGATCAAGAAAGTTGATTTCATGGGTTCGTTCTCGAAACGCGCGGCTCTACCGAGTTATTCCAGCGCATAATGGGCACGGTCGAAATCGAGTTCATCGGGGAACCTTTGACGATCTTGGTGCTGATGGCCATATACACCAGGGCATTGCGCTTCCGATCGTAGAGTCGATGCACCTGGGTTTCCTTGAACAAGATCGAGGTATCCGCGCTAAACACCTCCTCTTCGTCCTCGAGCTCCGCCGACAGGGCGATGGGGCCGGTTTGCTGGCACGCGATGCCGAATCTCGAAGGGTCATCCGCGAGCCCTAACGGCCCTGTGATGCCGCCCGTGCGGGCCTGACTGATGTGACAGGAGACCCCCGGGACCTTGGGGTCATCGAAGACCTCCACGCACACCTTGTCGTTAGCGCCAAGAAACCGAAACGTGGTCGAGAGGCAGCCGAGTTCTTCGGCGTGCACCGGAAGCGCGCACAAGAGGGCCAAGCCGGTCCACCTGTTCGCTTTCATATCCGACCCCGAAGCATAGCTTTCTGATCCAGCTGTCTGCCTGTTCCCGGGCTTTCTCCTTGCTGATGCCATACTTGATGCAGCCGCCCGATCAATTCATCCCGCTTCGGGGCGATCGTATCGAGCTCATCGTCCGTTAAGTCACCCCACATCTGCTTGACCTTGCCTTTGACTTGGTTCCAGCTATCTTGGCCTTGATCCCAGTTCATGGTGTCCTCCGTTTGGACATTGATGTAAGTTAACCATACAGACCCGAGCTTGGCGCGGACAAACGGGATAACTTCAACAACGGCGCCAGCACCGGCGCGGGGCGCGATTGTCATCTTTATCAATGCGAGAGTGTAATCACCGAGGCACTGACGGGCCTGACTATACTCGCTACATAGGGAACAAATTACCGATCCCATAGAGTACTTGCAGCATGAGGGGCTTGGGCGCGCCTCGGGTCCTCGCGAGGTCGTTCACAGAGCGACACCGGATCGCTTGGCCGTCTCATCGATCGGTTTCAGCGGTTCGCTCGGGCCGCGGGTGATGACGTCGATACGTTGAGCTCCAAAGCCTTGCTGCAGGGTGCCATTGAAGCGCAATGCGGACCAGGCGGCCTCGGTGAGGGGCTCGCTCAGCTCGACGTAGAGATCGCTGTCTCTGCCGGTGCATCATCGTCCACTCGGGCTCCAGCCTGTTTCGATCCGAGGTCAATGCGGTGCGTGCTCGTGGTCGATTCGGGCCGGAAGAAATTCAGGTCGCACGCGTGGGACAGCGCAACGGCGCATAGTCGCTGCGCAGGGCGCAGGTACAAGCGCTGCACTAGCGCTACTGTTCGTTCGCGCGCCAGGCCGGCTCGCCGGCATGAGCTGGCGCTAGCAACGTGCGCGGGTTTGCCTCAGACAGCCAGTTGGTTCAAAATTCTGGGAATTTCGCTATCCCATGGCGCAAGCCTGGGTTGACGACCGCGGCTGAGGTCGGGAGGACGGCATGATCGGCTGCAGGCGAGAACGCTGGCGGCGCGACGATTGAGGGCGATTTGCCGGCGCCGCCGCCGCCGGGACCAATTCTTCGGAGCTTTCCTTACCTGCCTGTCTCTTCGCCCCGCCTGTTCGCGAGGAGGAATCCGGCCACATCCGGCGGTCGCCAGCATCAGAATTATTGGTCACGAACACCCAATTGGCCAGCATCTATCTGTAAACGACGAAACCGCTCGAAGCCGCGATTTGCCCCGCGAAGAGCCACCTCGAGAGGCCTTGGGTGCTGCGATCACGCCACTGGGTGAATACCTGCCGGCTGATGGTTAGCAACAGGATCGCGGCGGATACCCAGCCAATAAGCTCGATTCATATTCAACGTAAGTAGCGCAACGGCGATTCTCTAGTTAAATATGAGATAGATGATGACCAGCACGATCGCCGGGACGCCCAAAAGCCAGCCCAATAAATATTTACTCATCGCGATTCTCCTTTGGTAACGGGTGCATGCAGGATCGGCGATCCCACGCACGTGCTGCCTGGCGGGATTCCGACGGCGAGAACGGTTGTATGTGTGCAGTCGAACAGATGAGCGCGTCAGGCCTAGGCAGCGGAATGATAGGAACTAGTTGTCAACAGGCAATGTATCGTCGCCCGGGCCGGGCGGTGATTGGGCGGTGTGAAAGTGGTCGGCGGCAGTTTGCTGCGCTCAGATATGCAACTAGGATCCGGCCGCCTTGACCACGGCACCCGCGGTCATCCTCCCGGCGGGCGAGCGTACTCCCTGTCGCGGACGGATCGGAGGGTTCCCCCGCCTCGCCGCCGCGAGCGACTGGGTTGCCGCAACCTTGGCAGCATGTGCCTCCATGGCCGCGGAAACGGCACCTCCCGGTTTGTGTGTAAGGCCTACCCAATCACAGCTTTTGACTCCAGACTGTCTGCCTCTTGCTCGGCCTTTTCTTTCGTATAGCCATACTTGGCCTGCAGCCGCCCGACGAGTTCCTCCCGCTTCCCTTCGATGACGTCGAGCTCATCATCGGTTAAGTTACCCCACGTTTGCTGGGCCTTGCCCTTCAGCTGCTTCCAATTACCCTTGACTTGATTGTCTGTCCCCCTGTTCAAAAATGTTGGTTTCTGATGGCGCCCCGCCCAACCGGCACACCCCAAATTTAACGTCAAGCTGTGTGCCAGGGCCGGCGTTATGGATAAATGTCCTTGCAATTTGATGACATAGCCCAGTCACTACAGCGCTTGCCAGACTTGCTAGATAGGGCTAATCAGTAAACAATGCCGATCGGCATGTAGATTGTGCTACGATACTCTGCCTTCACGTTGGGGGTGGGCGGGCGCCGGGGTCGGGAAGGTTGCTAATGGGTCGGTAAACGTACATAAATCGCTCATACCCCGCCGCTTGCGGCGGGTTCTGTTAGCAAGCATTCAGGTTTCTGAAGGGGAGTAGCGCAGATGCGGGGTGCATTGCGCCGCAGCACAAATATGCGGTGACTGGCGACTCGCGTCCCGTTCAGCTTGCCTAGCAGCCTGTCGGCCTTAGCCATGAAGTCGAAGCGGTTGTGCTTATTTATAAATGAACGGCGCTCCACCACGCGGCTCCTGCAGATTCTACCGATGTCATGAGCGATGTCGGTATCTCTTACAACCATTGATCTCGGCGGTACGAGCAACCGGATGATTATCCTATTTTGTTTCGGCATGGCGCTTGAGCAAGGCCAGGATGGAGCAGATCGAGGCGAGACGCGACTAGCTAATGTCGCGTCCGCCGTAGCATCGATGGTTGATCCTGCCCGTGCGAGAGGCCGCCCTTGCCGGCGGGCGCCGGCTCCCCCGGAACCCCGCCGGGCATGCTCGCACCGGCTTACGCGCGTAGTGTGTGTATCTACTTGAAAGCTTGAGGATTCATTGGCAGGATACCCCCGGCGCCGGCTGGCGCCGGGCACGACATCGAGCCGTCCGGGTGCTTGACATGGCGTCTTCGCTTGATAGACTTAGACCATCTCCGGAGGCCGTGGTGTTATGCGGCGAGGAGGGGCGGTCCACGGGGGGTGCTCTCTAACAGGGATATCGTGCACGGCTCGCGGCCATTGGGAGAGAGGGGCCTGGGGCATGCCCATGCGGACGCGGGAGCTTCATCGCGCTATACTCGACTCCACGCGGAGAAGAAGCCTCTTGTGCCAGATTCCGCGAGCGTAGGTACGCGTGATGGGGATGCGGTAGCGATACGCTGCCGCTCCAAATGTTAAATAACATTTCGTGGAGGAATCTATGTCAAAGTTGAAATACGGAATGGCTAGAGCCAGTGCGATAGGGGCAATTGTGGGCGTTGCTGCCCTCTCTCTTCCGGAAGCGCTGGCCCAGCAACCCATGGGAACTAGCGAAGACACGATGGACCAGCAATCGTATAACATGCAGCGGGGGACGAGGGAATACGAGATCCAGAAGCAGGAATGCGATACGCTGAAGTATAACCAACCACAAAGCTATGAACCTTGCCTGCAGAAGGCCAAAGCGACGCGCGACAATCTGCTCGCCCAAGGCTCGGAGCAGGCGGGGCAAGGGTCGCAAGGTTCCGCTTCCAATCAACCGGGTCAATCGGGACAGAAGCAAGGGCCCATCGAAAAGGTGACTTCAGTCGTCAAAGAAAAGCTTGTGGATTGGGGCCTCGCCTCGCCGGGCCAAGGAGGCGGGGGCCAAACTGGCGCCGGGCAGCAAGGCCAGGGAGCCCAACAGGGTGCTGGCCAAGGGCTGCAGGCAAGTTTTAACCGGGAGAGCCCGGGCGCAGGCAGCGGACAGGGTGGCCAGGCGGGACAGCAAGGACTTACTCAAGGCCAGCAATTCCAGGGTCAACAAGGGCAATCTGGCCAGGGATCGTTCCAAGGTGGGAATTTCGGCCAGCAGCCGCAGGGCCAATCAGCGAGCCAGCAGTTCCAGAGCGGAGGGACACAGGGTCAAGGTACAGCAGAAGTTAGAGATTACCCTACCCCAAGCCCGCAGGGCTCGTCCAGCCAGCAAACAGGGTCAACGACCGGATCGACCGGAGCGGAAGAGGAGCACATGGATAGTGTCGAATACTATCAAGAACTTGCGCGTCGGCAGTACGGAACGCTAAAGCAAGAGTGTGACGCTCTGAAGAGGGACCCTACCGTTTGGGAACAGTGTCAAACCTATGCCAAGTCCATCAGGGACAAGATCACAGGGATGGCGGAGGAAAACCAGGGAGGAGGTTGATCCGTAGCGGTCCCATGGCCGTGGACGGTTTTTTCATTGAGTCCGTGTAAGCAATGACAGGCAATGCGAGCAGCAATGCTCGCATTGCCGGCGGCGGGCTCCCAGCATTCCACAAACTTAGCGCCGGATAGACGCCTAAAATTATCCTCAGATTCACGAAGGGGCGGGCAACGGACCACGTCCAATTCGCCGCCATTCCCATGGGGCCGAGCGTGGCGGTTCTCCGCCATGGTGTCGGGCGTCGAGGCGGCGTCGGACACCGCGGCGGGGGCGTGCATAATCGGGATGGTACGCGACGGGGGCAGCCGCCCGGCCCCGGATCCGATATCCTTCGCGATACCCATGTTCCGTCCGCTCGCCCTCTACATCGGTCTCCACTACACGCGCGCCAAGCGGCGCAATCACTTCGTGTCCTTCATCTCCCTGACGTCGGTTTTCGGGCTGGCGCTCGGGGTCATGGTGCTGATCACGGCCTTGTCAATCTGGAGCGGCTTCGAGCGCACACTGCGCGATCGCATCCTCGGCATGACCGCGCATATCTCGCTCTATGGCGGGCCGTTGCAGGATTGGCGGTCGACGGCTCAGGCGCTCGGGACGCAACCGGAGATCGTCGGGGTCGCCCCCTTCCTGTGGATAGAGGGGATGCTGATCCGCTCGGGGAAGGTGCAAGGCGCCTTGATCGACGGCATACTGCCCGAGGAAGAGCCCAAGGTCTCGATCCTGGCCGAACGCATGCAGCAGGGCCGGCTCTCGGACCTCGTCCCCGGCCGGGACCGCATCATCCTCGGCTACGCTCTGGCCGAGGCCCTCGGCGCCGGTCTCGGCGACAAGCTCACGGTGGTCGTCCCGCACACAAGTCCCGAGCGGCGCGGCGGGATACTACCGGCGTTTCGGCAGCTCACGGTGGCCGGGATCTTCAGGATGGACATGCATGAGTACGACGCCAAGATCGCCCTCCTCCATCTCGAGGATGCATTGGATGCCTTCGGCTCGACCGGCGGTCGTTCTGGCTTGAGGCTCAAGATCGCCGATGTGATGGCCGCGCCCAAAGTCGCCCAAGAGGTGCTGCGCGCCCTACCGGCGGGCTACCGGGCCACGGACTGGACCCAGCAGCATGTCAATTTCTTCCGGGCGCTCGCGTCCCAGAAGACCATGATGTCGGTGATCCTCACCCTGATCATCGCGGTGGCCGCCTTCAACATCGTCTCGATGCTGTTCATGGTGGTTAAGGACAAGGAGGCCGACATCGCCATCCTGAAGACCCTGGGATTCACGCCCGGCGGGGTGATGGCCATCTTCATGGTCCAGGGCACGGTCATCGGCCTCGCCGGGACCCTCATCGGGGTCCTCTCAGGGGCCTGGCTCGCCTCTCACATCACGACCATCGCGCCCACGCTCGAGGCGATGTTGCAGACCAAGCTGTTCCCGCCGGACATCTATTACCTGAGCGAGCTGCCTTCGGAGGTGCGCTGGTCCGACATCCTGGGGACCGGGCTTACCGCCTTCGCGCTGTCGATCGTGGCGACGCTCTATCCGTCGTGGCGTGCCGCGCGCTCCCAGCCGGCAGAGACGTTGCGGCACGAATAGATCACGCCGCCCCGCGCCTCACTTCCCCTTGGCGCCGAGCTGCTTCGCAGCCTTCTTCACGTCTTCCGGTTTCACCCACAGAATGGCGCCGTAGCGGCCGGCACCGGCAGACACGGCATCGACGGCGGTAACGTTCACGCCGGCCTCGGCGAGAGCTTTCATGTCGTCCGCGAGCGCCCCCGGCCGGTCGTCACCCTGGATGACGAAGCCGGTCTTCTTCGGGTTGAACGCGAATCCCGCCTTTCGTGCCGCCGCGTTGAACTTGGGCCCGTCCTCGGGGACAACATCGATCTGGGAGCGGCGCCCGCGCGGAAAGCCGGTGAAGGCGAGCAAGTCGATCCCGGCGCTCGCCAGGGCCGAGAGCACCTTGAAGGCCTCTCCGGGCTTGTTGGAAATCTGTATAGAGTAGTAATTGACCTTTCGTACGGTGTCCGACATGTTTTCGTTCCTCACGGCTTCACGACCGGTGTACGACGGGACGGTGCTCTCCTCCGCTTTCGGATTCGCCTTGCTCTACGGCGCTTCTTGTTGTTCAGTGTAGCCCTGGAACGCAGACACGCAAGTCCGAGCGAAGCCGAGGCCGGGTAAACCGCGACAAACCGTGACCCATCCGGAGCGCTGAGCGTATGATCTTCGCACCGCGACTCACATACCTGGAGACCGACCCTGGACCCCGAATTGCGGCAGACCCTCCGCGCATGGGCGCGGCGCCCCCCTACATCGTCGCCGCTCAAGCGCGCTCAAGGCAGGAGATCGGCGACCGCGACCGCCCGGATCGCACCGTTCGGCACGAGCGTTTCGCCCTTTCTTAGGATACGGTGCTCAAGATAGTCCGAGCCTTGCGAGTTGCGGTAGACCTCGAGCACGCCCTGGACGAGGTTGGCCAGCCAGTATTCCGGGACCGCATTCCGGGCATAAAGCACCCGCTTGGTGGAGCGGTCGTAGGCGAGGGTGGTGTCGGCGATCTCCACGAGGAGGACGGCGTAGCTCGGGTGGCTCGCGAGGAAATCCCGCGGCCTGCCCGGGACGACTGCGAGATCGGGCTCGGGTGCCGAGCCGGCGTCCAGGGCCAGGGGAGATTGGATGCGGACAACATAGCCGTCTCCGTACGCACGGCGCAAGGCCTCGTCTAGGAGGCAGAGGGCCACCGCGTGCGGTTCGTTCTGAGGTGCCATATCCACGATCTCCCCATCGATCAACTCCAGGCGTTGGTCGGGCTCGAAGCCCCCGAGCCGCACCACACGCTCATACTGCTCGCGCGTCCAACGATGAGGCTTGGGAAGGGTGCTCATGACAACTCCAACATAGTCCCATGGCCGACATGAAACAAGTGGCTCGCGCCCGATCTGGAAGAACCTGGGGAGTCCCGCCCCCACGCTGGGGAGGTTGTCATGATAACCGAGGGTTGGCCACCGACCGGGTTCGGCTGTTGCTTCGACGATTCGGTCCACCAAGCCTTTGGGACCGCCTCGATGGACTGGCAGCGTCTACCACTTCACGGTGGGTGGCCCGGTCGAGGACCTTTGAGGTGCCGTGGGGTGGCAAAACAGGAACGCGTACTGCGCGATCCATTGGTCAGGTCATAATACTGACTGCTCCAGTTCCGGAAAGACCTTCGATACCTTGCCCAGCAAATACTCACCATAGGTCCCGGAGAACTCGTGTACGCTGGCCCGGTCCCAGCGTTCGTGCTTGTCGTCCCTCACCACCCCGCCCACTTCGATGGACTGGACTTCGGCATTGAAGTTGGGATCAAAGAAAAACGAAAACGAGAGCCGCTCGCGTTCGGTCGGACTCGACACCCGGTGTGGCGTCGAGCGGTACCTCCCACCCGTCATCCGATCCAGCATGTCCCCGATGTTGCACAGGAAGGTGCCGGAAATGGGAGGCGCAGCGATCCAGCGCGACCGGGACTTTACCTGCAGCCCCCCCTGCAGCGTCCTGTTTCAGGATGGTCAGGACCCCGTAGTCGGTATGCTCTCCGACACCCCAGCACGGCTCATCCTCGGCCGGTCGTGTATCGCGCGGGTAGTGGAAGATCCGAAACAAGACCAGTGGGTCCTTGGTGTACCGATCGGCGAAGTAGGAGGCCGAGGCTCAAGGCCATGCCCTCCATCAGCCGGTGTCCGAGGGCGGTCATGGCCACCATGTAATCGAGCACGGTCTCGCGGAAGAGCGGGATCCGGGAGGGAAAGAGATTGCGGCCGTGCATCGGCGTGCCGGTCCTGACGAGGGGGTGATCGTCGTCGAGCTCCGCGCCGAAATAGAGGCCTTCCTTGAGGTCGGGCCTGCCCGAGGTCAGCTCACCGCCGACGGGGAAATACCCGCGCCACGCCCGACCGCCCAAGCCCATGCGGATCTCGAGCTTCCTCTC
>JALZID010000110.1 GCA_030860485.1 Pseudomonadota bacterium
ATAAATCCGGGTAGCTTGCCCGAATCGGCGCTCCACGTTCAAATCGTTTACACCCACAAAGTAATGAAAGGCCTTGTCAATACAGGCTTTCCGATCGTTAGCTATCAAATCTGTCGGACACTACTGAACCCAGATGAGAGGTGATCTGTTGCAAACAATCAAGTTCGGCATCTCGCTGATAGCCACCCACCAGTCCATGGCCTTCAGCGCCCTCGTTTCTGAGCTGCACCAACCCGCGCAACAGGCCAGCGGTTGTGGCATCACTATCGCCACAAATTACCTTGCATGCCGCTTCGTCGGGAATCGGTGAGGAAAGAGCGCGCGAAACCCCATTCCAGCCGAGTTGTTCGCAATAAATAATGAGAGACTCTAGGGAGTCGATTAACGTTCCATCCGAAGGCGCCAACAGCCCAGCAAATAGATCGGCAGGGAGATATGTATTGTCCTTCGGCGGCTGCTTGCATGCCCACTCGAGCAAGCCAAATACAGCTTGCTGCAACAGCAACCGAACTGAGGAAACCAGATGAAGTCGGACATCGCCATCTGACTTCAACTGTTGGGCATCTAGGGCAACCTGATCGAAATGAGCCTTCATATCGAATTCGTTCGTAGGTAGATCACATGTTCCACCGATAATGCCCCGCCGACGTCACAACGCATGACTGATCTGCCCCAGCTAGTGCGTCTTCACCGCCTCCATCAACGCCGCAAACACGTTCTGTCGGTCACGCGCGGTCTTCTGCAGGTAGGCAAGGCCCTGGCTCGGGCGGAGCGCGACTTCTGTCGCGCCGACGTACGAGTTGGCGAAGTCGTTGCGTAGCTGGAACGTCGTTGAACTGGATCTCCTGCGTATGCAGAGAGCGGCCGCTGGTCTGGATGTGGTACTTCATCATCTGGCTGCGCGGGGCTGGCGTGGTAGCCCTCGCGCATGGCGGGCCCAGATGCGGCGGGCGACGCGGCCGATGACGGTGTACTCGGGGTCCATGCCGTTGCTGAAGAAGAACGAAAAGTTGGGCGAAGTCGTCGATCTTCATGCCGCGCGCGAGGTAGTACTCGACGATGGTGAAGGCGTTGCTCAGGGTGAAGGCGAGCTGGCTGATCGGAGGATTAAGAAGAACGACGCCCTTTTCAACAGGAGGAAGGGTACTGCTGTGCTAGTGAGTTGTCAAGCATGCGATTCCTCGGCTGAGGATGGGGCTTTGCGGGTCCTTCATCGTCCCGAGGCGCTGTGTTTCGGCGTACTTTGGCGTCTCGGGCGAGCGAGGGGCCAAGGGGGATTGTCGGCTCAGGAGTCTGAACCGGATCGAATCGGGTGTCAGTTAGTTGGCATAAGCACGTTCATTGCTGTTTGGTATCGTGTGATTATGTACCGACGAGAAGCTATCCTTTAGTGCGAGCCAAATAGCTACTTCGGAACGTCGCCGGCAAGGGCATCGGTGCCTCGGGGCGGTTGGGGTGTCGCCAAGGGGCGGCGGCGCCTTGGGGTGTAAAACGGGGACAGACCACGGTCTTCTGTCATTCCTGAAACAGCTTCCCCGATTCTGGCGCCGGCGTCCGGCGTCTTGCCCGGCCGCCCGGACTTGCCGGGAGCTGCCCGCCGCCCCAAGGCCGCCGACACCTGCGCTTCGAAGAGTTCATTGCCAAGCGCGAAATTGCGATTCGTCGCTTGCCGGATTTCGCCCGCCAGTCCCGGCTCCAATTCGTAACGAAAAAGATCGCGGTAAGCCGCCTGTCTGCCCAGGGCATCCGGGCATCCAATCCCGGTGTTGTGTAAAGTGGATGCGGCTTCACTGCTTCACTAGCTAGTGCACCGGTTTCCCCCTGATACCATAACTATACTGTAGTGCGCGAAGTTCCTGTAAAAAGGGAACTTCATGTGTCATAGTATAGCTATGAATCGAGAAGACAGCCCGTTGCCGGCCTCTCGTGCCCGGCTTGCCGCCGTGCTTCGCGCCACCAAAGAGGTGGTGTCGATCGATGTTGTGGCACAGACCCTCGGGCTCGACCGTCGCCGTGCCGCGAAGCTCCTGTCGCGATGGCGCGAGCAAGGCTGCCTTCGGCGCGTCGGGCACGGGCTCTATGTTCCGGTGCCTCTTGATCTCGCCGGCAGCAAGCAGGTTATCGACGATCCCTGGGTGCTGGTTCCGACACTCTTTGATCAAGGCTATGTCGGCGGCTGGTCCGCCGCCCACCACTGGGAGCTGACGGAGCAGCTCTTCAATGAGACCATTGTCTTCACGACTCGCCGGATCACCAATAAACGCGTGACCGCCCAGGGCGTCATCTTCCTGCTTCATCACGTCGCGAACAAGCGTCTCTTCGGACTGAAAGCGCTCTGGCGCGGATCGACGCGTGTCACCATCTCGGATCCCGCCCGCACCCTGGTCGACATGATCGCGATGCCGGAGACCGGCGGCGGCATCGATCACGTCGCCGATTGTGTCGCTACATACCTTGGGCACAAGGGAGAGTGACCGCAAGCTCCTCATCCAATACGCGGAGCAGTTTGGCAACGGCGCAGTCTTCAAGAGGCTCGGGTTCCTGGCGGAGACGCGTTTTCATGACCAGGAACTCACCGCCGCCTGCCAAGATCGGTTGACGCAAGGCTATGCCCGGCTCGATCCCGCTCTTTCCTGCCAGCACCTCGTTACCGCGTGGCGGCTCTGGATTCCGGACCGATAAAAAGAGGGCAGAGCATGATCGACAAGCGCGAAATCCTCGAATCTGCTTCGGCGCTCGGGCTCTTGCCCAGTGTTGCCGAGAAGGATTACGTCCTCGGCTGGTTGCTCGCGGGAATCAACGCGCATCCGGTGCTTGGTCAATCCTGGGTGTTCAAGGGCGGCACATGTCTCAAGAAGTGTTTTCGAGACCTATCGTTTCTTGGAGGACCTCGATTTCACGCTGCGTGACGAGCGCCACATCGAAGAGGCATTTATCAAAAACGCCGTCGGCGAGGTCGTCGCCTGGGTTGCCGAACAATCAGGCCTCACCATCCCCGCTTACCAACTGAGTTTCGACATTTACAGGAATCCGCGGGGGAGGCTCTCTTGCCAGGGCAAGATCGGCTATCGAGGGCCGATTTCCCCGACGACAACCGGGTGGCCGAAGATCATAGCTTGATCTCACAGGCGATGAGCGACTCGTGCTACCTGCGGTAGGCGCGAGGTTTTCCATCCCTATTCCGACCGTCCCGAAGTGGGCCTCTGGGTCAACTGCTACGCCTATGAGGAAGCCTTCGGAGAAAAGGTCCGGGCGCTCGGAGAACGAACCCGGCCTCTCGATCTTTATGATGTCGTCAATCTCTACCGACACGGCGACAGCCGCCCGTCGGCAGCCGTCTTCCGCAACGTGCTCGAGCAGAAATGCGCCTACAAGGCCATCCCGCTGCCAACGTTTGAGGCTTTGGGGCCTCACCGCGCCGATCTCGAAGCCATGTGGCAGAGTATGCTTGCTCACCAGCTTCCCCTCCTGCCGCCTGTGACGGATTTCTGGGAGGCGTTGCCGGAGATCTTCACCTGGATCATGAGCGGCGCGGAGGCGCCGCAGCGCACCCCCATCGAACCCGGCTCCGGCGAGATTGCAATTCGCAGCCGCGTCCTGCCGATGGCCGTTCCCCTGCGCGCGCGCTCGACGCTTGAAATTATTCGTTTCGCGGCGGCAAACCATCTCTGCGTCGATCTCTCCTATGACGCCGGAGTACGCCGCATTGAGCCGTATTCGCTTCGGCAGACGGCAGATGGGAATTACGTGTTGCACGCGATCCGAAGCGATTCAGGCGAGCATCGCTCCTACCGCGTGGACCGGATGCGGGCCGCTTCCGTCACGGCGCAGACCTTCTCCCCGCGCTATCTCGTCGAGCTCACGCCAAGCGACCCGTTGCTCGTCGCCTCTGCATCCCGACCGCGGACCGATCTCAGGCCATCGCGGGGTGAAGGGCGGGGACCAAGGACGGCGCCGAAACCCCGGCGCGCGGCGGCATCCAGAAGAGACGGTCCTGTTTACGTTTACCGATGCAGCATCTGCCGCAAGTCATTCCAGCGGAAATCGATGGACGGCAGGTTGAAACCGCACAAACATCCTGCAGGCTATAAGTGCCCCGGCCGGGTCGGGATTTACGTGCGCACGAAATTCTGAGGGAGCAGAGGAGGAAATCGGGCGCGAGCCTGCGGGTTTCCGACCGGTTCGAAAGTGGCGTCCCCGGCTACGCCCTCCCCTACGCCATGATGTGACTCCGCGGCAACTCTGTCAATGCGAGCCTGCGTCGTAAAGGCCGGCGGAACGGCCCACCGGACCCGGGGGCATCGGCAGAAATCGGCGATCGCTTGCAGACTGCCCGCGTATACCTTGCTCACGTGCTCGTAATCGACCTCGGCCATACCACAAGCCCCTGCGAGCTCATCGTCATCTCACTGTCATTTTGACACATTAGGGTGGCGCTCGTAGCGCGTCTGACCCGAGGACGCGCCCGCTCGAGACCACCAACAAGATACCAAGGGCCATCCCATGCCACGACCCGCATCCCTAAGCTCGCGCGACGCTATCCTGAGGCGCTTCCTCGTTCTGCGCCTTGCACTCTGGTTTGGCCTCGTGTCGGCACTTGCACCCGCACCCCGGATCGCCTGCGCCACGGGCCACGACGACGGGCATGTCTTCCAGCGCATCGCCACCTTTCCGGTCTTTCTGAACGCCGATGAGGGCGCACAGACCGGCGCGGAGATCGTGAGCGCGAGCGAGGACGGAAAGCTGCTTATTTACACCGATAGCCAATCCGAGCAACTCGGCTTCGTCGATCTCGACCAGCCCGGCGCCCCGAAACCTCAGGGCGTTCTGGCGATGTCGGGCGAGCCGACCTCCGTTGCGGTATCGGGCCCCTACGCCCTCGCCGTGGTGGACAAGAGCCCGAGCTTTTCGGCCCCCTCGGGCGAGTTGGTGGTGATAGACCTGGAGACGCGCGACATCGTACGCCGCATCGATCTCGGCGGCCAGCCCGATTCCATTGCCGTGAGCCCGGATCGACGCTACGCCGCCATCGCCATCGAGAACGAGCGCGACGAGGAGGCCGGCGACGGCCGCCCGCCCCAATCGCCGCCCGGTTTCGTGGTCATCGTCGATCTTCAAGGGCCTCCCGCTGAATGGGGCACCCGCACGGTGGGCCTCGTCGGCATCCCGGGGCTGTTCCCGGACGATCCGGAGCCCGAGTTCGTGGACATCAACGATCGGAACATCGCGGCCGTCACCTTGCAGGAGAACAATCATGTGGCCTTGATCGATCTGCCCACGGGGAAGATCCTCAGGCACTGGAACGCCGGTACCGTGGACCTTCGGCAAGTCGATGTCCTCGAGAACGACCTCATCGAGCTCGATGACGAACTGAAGGAGGTGCCGCGCGAGCCCGACGCGGTGGCCTGGATCTCACCTTTTCGCCTGGCCACGGCGGATGAGGGCGATCTCGATGGCGGAAGTCGGGGGTTCACGTTCTTCGATCGCGAGGGCCAGGTGCGGTTTGCCGCGGGCAACGCCCTGGAACATCGGGTGACCCGGCCATTACCCGGAGGACCGCTCGGAGAACAAGGGCAACGAGCCGGAGGGCGTGGAGTACGGGCAGTACGGCCACGACCGGTTCTTGTTCGTGGGATCGGAGCGCTCCAACGTCATCGCCGTCTATCGAATCGTACTCGGCCGCCCGAACCTGGTACAAGTGCTGCCGGCGGGGCTGGGGCCGGAGGGCGTACTCGCCATCCCGAGCCGCGGGCTCTTGGTGGTAGCGAGCGAGGTCGATGACGCGGAAGTCAACATACGCTCCACGATTACGATCTATGCGCTGGAAAGCGAGCGGCCTCGCTATCCGACCATCCGATCGGCGAACCGAGCCGATGGTCTTCCGATCCCCTGGGGCGCGCTCTCGGCCCTCGCCGCGGATCGATGGGACCCCCACACGCTCTATACCGCCTATGACAGCTTCTATCGCGAGAGCCGCATCTTCACTCTGGATATCCGCAGATCGCCGGCCGTGATCACCGACGAGCTGGTGCTACGCCGGGGTGGTGAGACGGTCGATCTCGACCTCGAGGGCATCTCCCAACGTCCCGACCGCGGCTTCTGGGCGGTCTCCGAGGGTGCCGGCTCGGTGGACGATCCGGAGCGACCGGTGAGCAGCACGAACCTCTTGCTCAAAACTACGCCTGAGGGGGCGATCGTCGCTGACATCGGTCTCCCGGAGCCCGTCAACGCCCTGCAGCGTCGCTTCGGCTTCGAAGGCGTGGCCTCCGTCGGCCGAGGGGCGAAGGAGCGCGTCTACGTCGCCTTTCAGCGTGAATGGGTGGGCGACCCGGATAACCGGGTGCGGATCGGGCGCTACGACACCGCGACGGGGCAGTGGACGTTCTTCTACTATCCCCTCGATCTGCCGACCTCACCGGTCGGCGGTTGGGTCGGACTATCGGAGCTGGTCGCCCTGGGCGGGGACACCTTTGCCGTGATCGAGCGCGATAACCAAGCCGGCACCCATGCGCGCATCAAGAGGATCTATAAATTCTCGATCGCGGGCCTCGAGCCCCAGGCGCAAGGAGGGGCGTTCCCGCTCGTGGAGAAGACATTGGTGCGCGACCTCATGCCGGACCTTGAACGACCGAAAGGCCTGGTGCTCGAAAAGGTGGAGGGACTCGCGATTAACCGATCCGGGCGTGGCTTCATCATCACGGACAACGATGGGGTGGTCGATTCGAGCGGTGAAACTCAGTTCTTGAGGCTCGGCGAGATCGATTAGCCGGAGCGACCGGCGGGCTGCGCTCGGCGGCCTTTAGCGCCGAGGCGCACCGGCCGACACCGCGGTGTTGACCACGTGGCCGCCGATCATGAGAACACCAGCGCGCGAACCGCTCGAACGGCCGGAACGCGAACGCGTGCTGCTCCAGGTACCCCCGTGGGTACGCCTCGGTGAGCCCGTACCCGGCCGGCTTCTTCGCCGGCCGGTACGCGGTGCCGAAGATCCAGTCCCAGATCGCCAGCTTCGTCCCGAAGTTGCTCCCTCCCCGAGGGTGGTCGATCGCATGGTGCCACCGGTGCATCTCGGGCCCGTTGATCACCCACTGCAGTCGCCCGCTCCGCACGTCGACGTTGGCGTGGATCCACATGCCCCAGACCGCGCTGATCGCGCCCTTGATCAGGATCGCCTCGACCGACGCGCCGAGGAGGATCATCGCGCCGAACTCGATCGACTGGTTGATCAGGATCTCGAACGAGTGCGAGCGCGAGCCCGCGATCCAGTCGACGTGGCGCGCCGAGTGGTGCGCCTCGTGCAGTCGCCACAGCCACCGGTTCCCGTGCTGCAACCGGTGGAACCAGTAGATGTAGAAATCGTGGCTGATCACGAAGAACGCGACCTGCGCGGCGATCGGCCACCCGCTCACCAGCCCGTGCCGCGACGCGCCCGTCCACCCGTCGATCCAGCCGATCAAGAGGTTGATGACCAGGGCCAGGAAGTAGCTCTGGAACAGCGCGTAGGTGACGAAGTCGACCCAGAAACCGTCGCGCAGGAACGGCTGGCCGCGGTCGTACGGGCGCCAGCGCTCGAGCGCGATGATCGCCGCCGCGCCGGCGACGATCACGATCGCGGCGAGGATGGCCCAGGGCATGTCAGGACGCGGCCACGGTCAGCACGCGGCGCAGCTTGCGCCGGTGGGGGCTGCTCGCTGTCGTGGACCGGCTTGACGCCGTCCGAGCGAACGCTCGACGTCGCGGATGTTGGCGACCAACCGCACCGAAGCCGGTACCTCGACCGAAACGGCCTGGTCGCTCCCCCGCATCGCCCGATACCCTTGAGGGGCGACCGAGCCGATGCGGGCCTGGCAAAAAAAGGGGGATAACGCCTGATCCCCCCAAATATGAATCATCTCAAGCGTGCTTGGCGCGTTTACCCTCTTGTGTCGCACGCTCTGCTGCTTGCTCCGTCATACGCTTGCTCTCTTCCAGCCCTTCATTCATAAGAGCGCCGGTTTGCTTGAGACCTTGCCGCAACTGGTCCGAAAGCTCGGCCGTCTGCTCCTCGACCAAGTGGCACATATCGGACTGTATCTCCGCTATCGTTCCACTGGTTTGGCGCATATAGTTTAAGACGTCCTCGGCCGTGCTCGCGAAGAAACGAGTGTTGCCGTTGCCTTTAAACAGCTGCGACCAGTCCGGTGCTCCCAACATCGCAGCGCTTTTCGCCTGATACTGCCAAAGAGTCCTAGTGGCGGCCGCTTGAATCTCAAACATGCGCGCCGACCCCTGGACCATGATCTCCGCCAAATTGATTGCGCGTCTCGCGCCGTTGCTCGCTGCACTATTTACATCATCAGATCGTTGCATGATTTCACCTCTTTCGTAGATTACGGTGCCAAAGACCCCTGCTGTTCTGCTTCCTGCGTGTCCCATCGTATGCCGCTTTCCTATTGCAATGCAACAAGGCAATAGGAATGCCACCGATCGATGGCCGCCACCCGCGAGACACCGTGTAGAAAGCGAATGGGTTCTGTAGAATTTACGGGTAAAACTACATGAAATGTAAGCCTTACCGGAAGCCCGGCACCGAATTGATACTTTCCACCTTTCCCGGACACGTGAACAAACGCCCGCGTAGGATGGCTTTACCCATTTGATCCGGAAATGAGAGACGCGAACAAAAGCGCTTGATTTCATTCCCCTTATCCTAACCTTCTCCCGGACAGAGAAGGGACTTCCTGCTTTATCGAGCTCGCACCGTCTCACTTTGGTCGCGTACGAATCTAACGACTCGATATGACAGCGGCGTGACGGGGGTACCGGTGTCCGGACTGTCATGGGACTGTCATGAGACTGCCATAAAGTGTCCCTACCATGGGGGCATCGTCAGAGCCGTCGCCGCGTGACCCCTGCGCAGTGGTTCCGGAGGCCCTCACAAGCCATGCGCGGTATGAGGCTGTGCGGTCCGGGCTCTTGCAGCCATGTCCGGATCGGCGCGGTGATCCTGCCCGCGCACTCCAGGAACATGCCGGTTCGTATCGGTTCTTAGAGAGGAGGAGTGTTCCGTGATGATCAAAAAAGCCCTCGTGATGGGCGCCGTGGCACTGACATTGGCGTACAATCCCGCCGTCTTTGCCCGCGACTACATCACCATCGTCGGCTCATCGACTGTGTACCCGTTTACCACGACCGTCGCCGAGCGCTTCGGCAAGGGCGGTAAATTCAAGACCCCGAAGATCGAGTCCACGGGCACCGGGGGCGGGATCAAGCTCTTTTGCGCCGGTGTAGGGGTCAACCACCTTGATATCGCCAACGCCTCGCGACGGATCAAGGATTCCGAGGTCGAGGCCTGCGAGCAAAACGGCGTCAAGGACATCCTGGAGGTTAAGATCGGTTACGATGGGATCGCCATCGCTAACTCCAAGGCCGCGCCCCCGTACAGCCTGAGCCTCAAGGAGGTCTACCTTGCGCTCTCCAAGGAGGTCCCGGATCCCAAGGGCGGGGAAGCGTTGGTCCCGAACCCATACAAGACCTGGCGTGCCGTCAATCCTGAGCTGCCGGACAAAAAGACAGAGGTCTTAGGCCCGCCGCCCACCTCCGGCACGCGCGACGCCTTCGCCGAGCTGGCGATGGAAGGCGGTTGCAAAGAGTTCGATTGGATCAAGTCGCTCAAGGCAGCGGCCGCGATCCCGCACTGAAGCTGCCATCGCTTTGGGCGGTGACCGTGAGGGACTCGCCGGTGCGGGGATTGGTGATCGTGACCTGGGCGTAGGGCTCGACACTGCCCGGAGCCTAGTGTTATTTACGAGGAGCTTGCTATGAACACGAATATAACGAAGGTTTTTACACGTTTAGGCGCCATGGCGCTTGTTGCCGGTGCGCTGTGCGCGACCGCGGCTCGGGCCGAGCCGGTGATCCAGATCGATGGCTCCAGCACGGTTTACCCCGTCACGGAAGCCGTCGCAGAGGAATTCCAGAAGGCCAAAAAGGGAGCGATCAAGGTGACAGTCGGCATCTCGGGCACCGGGGGCGGATTCAAGAAGTTCTGCCGCGGTGAGACCGATATCTCCGACGCCTCCCGCCCTATCCTCAAGGAGGAAATGGATGCTTGTGCCCAGAACGATATCAAATACATCGAGCTGCCGGTGGCCTTCGATGCCCTGACGGTCATCGTCAATCCGAAGAATGATTGGGTTGACTATCTCACCGTGGCCGAGCTTAAGAAAGCCTGGGAGCCCGAGGCGCAGGGCAAGGTCCAGAACTGGAAAGAGATCCGCCCTGGCTTCCCGGATGCGCCGCTTGCGCTCTTTGGCGCGGGGGCCGACTCCGGGACGTTTGACTACTTTACCGAAGCTGTCGTCGGCAAGGCCAAGTCGAGCCGTGGTGACTACACTGCCAGCGAGGACGACAACGTCCTGGTCCAGGGCGTCTCGCGCGAGCAAAACGCGCTCGGGTTTTTTGGCCTCGCCTATTATGTGGAGAACGCGGATAAATTGAAGGCGGTGCCGATCAAGCCCGAGGAGGGCAAGCCGGCCGTGTTGCCGTCGATCGAGACGGTCAATAACGGCACCTATCAGCCGCTTTCCCGTCCGATCTTCATCTATGTCAACGACAAATCCGCGAAGAAACCGGAGGTGAAGGAATTCGTCGAGTTCTATCTCAAGAACGGCGGCGAGCTGTCCAAGGAGGTCGGGTATGTCAACCTTCCGGATAAGGCCTATACACTGGCACTCGAGAATTTCCAGAAGCAAAAATTGGGGACCGGCTTCGGCGGGGTGTCAGAGGTTGGCGTGCTCGTGGAGGACCTCTTGACGCGGGAAGCAACTCTGACAGCCGGGCAGTGATTGGTGATGCGTGATCGGTCAGATATCAGGGGGCGTCGTCCGGCGCCCCTTGTTTTTCTGCA
>JALZID010000111.1 GCA_030860485.1 Pseudomonadota bacterium
TGTTTGCGGAAACACATTATACCGCGAAGTGCAGACCGCTTCCTAGTCTTTCTGATCATGAGACCAGTTATTTTACTTAAAGGCTGGATATCACCGGTGGTGATGTCCAGCGCAACGCTACAAACTCTCTGCAACCCTGTATTCTACGCCCTTTCCTGACGATCCGCGTGGAAGTTTATGCAACTGGAGGGTTAACTTCAATGATGCGCCGAATAGAGTTAAGCTCTTTTGGAGAAAACCCACTATTCTTGCTCAAGGTAATGGGCTCAAGCCAGAACTTGCATGTGAGTTTGTCTCTCTGAATATGAATATGTTTCGATTCATTGCAATCAAAACTATAGAAGAACAAGCGATAAGGACCTGGAATATCTTTTACGGTCGGCATTGACGTCTCATGTTGCTAGTCCTGTAGGGTCGCTTGAGGAACGAAACCCAGCAAATGGCGTGGATCTGCTGGGAATCGCTCCGCTTATCCCCGCCTACCTACTGACAGACGACCTTCTACCGCCTCATAGAGGTTGCTAAGTAATTCATCAAATGTCTCTCCTTGAGTAGTACAGCCGGGAATCGAAGGCACTCCCGCCCAGTAGCCTCCTTCCTCCGCTTCGTGGACCATCACCTTGAGCTTCATACCTCGTCCTATCTATCTTTCATCAGCACATAACGACGAAGATCAGTGACGGCGGGAGTTCGTCGCGCCGTCCGCCGCACCGTGAAGTTCCGCCGTGCGCGATTAATACAGCCTGATCCGGATATCCATGGTGTCGAACAGCAGGTTATGCCTCGATTGTTCCCGCATCGGCATCGTGAAGAACAGCTTCGTCGGGCAGCGTTGCTCGAATCGTTGCTTTGAGCGCTTCCTCGCACGTTGTGAGGTCCTCAGCAGACCACACGACCGTCAGGTGATGGTTTGTGTCGAAGTGAGTCGTCGATGCAGCGAACTTGCCTTTCTCGCAGGTGTAGATGACAGGTTTGCCAAGTCCCTCAGCGAACCCGGCCTCCCAGTAGGCCCCTGCATTCTCGTGAGTGAGGTCAGCAATGAGAAATCGCGAGGTGCGTATCTCAACTCGTAATCTGTCATCAATAAGGCCAGCCTTCGGTGCCTCATCGAGTCGTTGAAGAGAGAAGCCCGTCTTTCTTAGTGCGGGTCGAAACGCTTTGTCTACGACGAAATCCAAAGTGGGATCGCCATATTTCATGGCCATGAATGCCTTCCGTGAAGTGGCTGCGCCCCGATGCAGTTGGTCGAAGTAGCGCCAGCCGTCGAACGTGAGCGTAGCATGAGCGCTCATGCCGCTCATGGTCTTTGACAAGCTGCCACGCAGGATCTTTGTGTCAAATAGGTGCTCTAACACGAAACCGAACCCGTCAGGTGTTCTGGAGCCAACTATCGATAGGTGCGAAGCCGGATTTACCCATATAGTCTCGCCCGGACCCTTGAGGATCGTTCCTAGCCAGAGCACAAGGTTTTCAGCTTGCTGGGACGGTGACGGAAGCGATCCCTTGAGAATCTCCTCAACCAAACCGGACGTAAGAAAAGGAGGCTGGTTCTGCCGTTGCATCTTTCGCACGGCATGACTTAGCAGAGATCTCTTCGTTTCGTCTTCCCCTAGAGTCTGAGGTAGCGTGGCGAGAAGCGTTAGCGGAGACCACATCGAGGACACTCGTACTTTTCGCCACCATGTCCGTCACCGGTAGGTTGGTGACCTTGACCAGAAGCTTCGGACAAGCAGATAGGACATTGGGTCATGGCACATCACCTCTTTGAGGTATAACGACATAATTAACCGAGCGCCAACGGAGCGCACGCGGAAGTTGCGTCCGAGTTCATTATCGTTGTTGCGCGGCCTTTGGTCATCACGTTGAAAATCTATCGAAGCCGACCCCGATATCTGTCGCAAGAACCGCAGCCTTGTCGGCTGCTCCCCGAACGCTCCGCGTAACCGGCGCGCCGCCTGCAGAGCGTCCGCGTTGAAGCGGATGTTAGGCACCTGTCGTTGTACTTTCCGGCTCGTCAAAAATGATTTTGCAGGCGGCGCTTTCGAGGACCGCATCGTCCGCTTCATGAATGCTGAGCGTTCTGGAGCGGGATTTGAGAAAGAGGATAACTTCGTACTTTGGCCAGAAAAGTCTCTCGACGAAATTGCCAAAGCGGCGTCCGCCGTCTTCCGCTACTCGAGCGCGTTCTTGGTCTGCCTGCATTCGCTTGTCTCGGTCGCAAATCTTGTGAATGAAATCCACTGCCACGTCCACGTCATTTACTCGTTCCGCATCCGTGAGCATACTGCCGAAAAGAAGTACCTTGCGAACGCCATACAGATAGTAGGGATTGGCATTGACTCCTCGAACGCGAACGAGGAACTCCGAGAGTGTCCGCTCCGCATTGGCTCGCCGAAGCGGCCGTGCGGCCGATGCGAGAGCTAGGGCATTCCCCTTGACCGTCGTCCGCCACCAGGGGCCATTTGGGTAGTTGGTTTCAAGTTCAATATAACAAAGGCGACAGAGCTCTTCGATCACCGCCATTGCGTCCTGATTCGTGATCGACAGTTCTTCGGCCACAAAGCGCTCGTTCCGTGCAGCACCGAACCATTTGCGAAGCAGACTGCGAATCTTCAGCGCAGGGGTACCGGCGATCTGGGAGGTGGGATCGATATTCACGTGGCGAGTTCTGCTGCGGATGCGGAACGCCGGCCATCAGGGGCGCGCGGACACCATGCCAGCACCGCTATACTCGCGCCCCCTGCGTGGCCTTGTTAGGGTGATCTGCCATCACAACCGCAATATCGCGAGAAGATCAAAGACCCTCACAATGAAAGTGAGAATTCCTCCAGCAACCACTAGGAGGGTTATCAGCCAATGTTCCTTGGCCCACTCGGCCAGGACGGCGGGCGTAAAGCCATGCTGTTCAAACCAGCTAGAGTTGGTCTTCAGACTTTGATTCGAAGCCCTTTCGAAAATGTTGGGCAAGGTGTCGACTTTTCTGAGTGTCGACTGATGCAGCTTGACGAACTCCTTGTTGTCAAACGCCGCTGCTTCCTGAGCGCCGGTGAGGAAGCCCCGATCCGTGATCTTGTTTTTCTTGACGAGGCTTTCAAGTCGAGGGTGCCCGATGTAGGCGACCCCATAGAGATCCACGAGCGCACGGGCCAAGTCAAACTTCCGGTCTTCCGGGATGAGAATTGGCTGTCCGCCTAGCACGCGATATCGATGCTCGATCGCGGCGAACCCATAGTTCACGTCTCTCATGTTCCAGTGCACCCACGAATAGTGCTGGCGTGAGAGCACGAACTGAAAGAATCGATCGAGCATTTGCTTTTCTAAGGAATCGTAGTGCTGGTCGATCTCTTCGAATGGGATGTGTTGTTCTTCGGCGATTTGATGGATCGAAAATGAGTCGGTCTGACCGGAAGTCAGATTACGGACCGCAATGGACGTAATACGGGGTGTCTTGCCGTCCACCTTGTCGTAGAAACTCTCGCAGGAGTAGTGGATCACGAGGGCCGTCTGCGCCGACTGAAGCAACTGGTCCATCCGCTGGACCACTGCCTTGCGGCGACGAAGCCTTTGCAGCTCGCGTCCCATCCTCGATCACCCCAACAGTCGGTTAAACAGAATCCGAAAGTAGTGCGCTAGTCAGAATCTGCCTAGTGCCCTATTTCCGAACTGCGCGTAGCGTCTACCTTCACGCTCCCCTCGAAGCCCGAGCGATCTTGCTCGGCCGCATCCTGATAGAAAGGAAGGGCTTGGAGTCCGGCGCAACCAGGCAGGTCAGAAGCCAGAGGTTTGTTTCCCGGAAGCCGGCTACGCAAAACGGCTTCCTTGGAGGCCAGCGTCACCTCACGCCAACGGCGCCGGCAAGTCCGACCGCCCCATGAGATAAACATCGACCCCCCGCGCCGCCGATCTCCCCTCGGCGATGGCCCAGACGATGAGGGACTGGCCGCGTTGCATATCGCCGGCGGTGAAGACGCCGGGGACGCTCGTCATCCAAGAACGGTCGCGCCAGACGTTGCCGCGCTCGGTCAGGCGCACGCCCAACGCCTCCAGCATGCCTTCCCGCTCCGGTCCCACGAAGCCCATGGCCAGGAGGACGAGATCGCAGCGCAGGGTGAAGTTCGAGCCCGCGACTTCGCGAAACACCGGCCGGCCATCGACGCGGTCCTGCTGGACGACCACGAGGTTGAGGGCTTTGACCCGGCCCGACTCGTCGCCGACGAAGCGCTTCGTCGAGACCGAGTAGACGCGCTCGCCGCCCTCCGCATGGGCCGAGGATACCCGGTAGATGTTGGGCCAGAGCGGCCAGGGGTTGTCGGCCGCGCGCGCCTCGGGCGGCTGGGGGAGGATCTCGAGCTGGTGTACCGAGGCACAGCCCTGGCGGTGCACGGTGCCCAGGCAGTCGGCGCCGGTGTCCCCACCGCCGATGATGACGACGTGGCGACCCTTGGCATCGATAAACGCCGCATCGGGGATCGTGTCCCCCTCGCAGCGGCGGTTCTGGAGCGGCAGGAAGTCCATGGCGAAGTGGATCCCGCTAAGCTCGCGGCCCGGGACCTGGAGATCGCGCGGCGCGCACGCCCCACCGGCGAGCAGGATCGTGTCGAACTCCTGGCGCAGATCGGCGACCGGTACGTCGAAACCGACATGCGCGCTGGCCCGAAACGCTACCCCCTCGGCCGCGAGCTGCTCGAGCCGGCGGTCGAGGACGCGCTTCTCCATCTTGAATTCCGGGATCCCGTAGCGCAGGAGCCCGCCGATCCGATCGTCCCGCTCGAAGACCGTGACCCTATGACCCGCGCGCCGGAGCTGTTGGGCTGCGGCGAGGCCAGCGGGACCCGAGCCGACCACGGCCACGCCCTTGCCGGTCTCGATCACCGGGGGCTCGGGCGTGACCCAGCCTTCTTCGAAGGCGTGGTCGATGATGGCGAGCTCGACCGCCTTGATGGTCACGGGGTCGTCGTTGATCGCGAGCACACAGGAGCCCTCGCAGGGTGCCGGACAAAGCGTGCCGGTGAACTCCGGGAAGTTGTTGGTGGCGTGCAGCCGGTCGATGGCCTCCCGCCAGTGGGCGCGATAGACGAGATCGTTCCAGTCCGGGATGAGGTTCCCGAGCGGGCAGCCCTGGTGGCAAAAGGGGATGCCGCAGTCCATGCAGCGCGCCGCCTGTTTGGCGAGCTCGGTCTCGGGCCAGGGCTGCAGGACCTGGCCCCAGTCCTTGACTCTCGCGGAGATCGGCCGGTAAGGCTGCTTGGCGCGCGGGTACTCGATGAAACCTGTGATCTTACCCATGGTGATCTTACCCATGGGCCGCCGCCATCACCGCCTCGTCCACCGGGATACCGGTCTCCTTGGCCTTGACGATGGCGCTCAAGACGTGCTTGTAGTCGCGCGGCATGACCTTGACGAAGCGCGCTTGCATCCGCGTCCAGTTGGCCAGAATACGCTGCGCGACCGTGCTCTGGGTGTAGCGATGGTGGCGGGTCAAGAGGTCCCTAACCGTCTCAACCTCTTCGATCTCGTCAAGGGCTTCGAGGTCCACCATGCCCGGGTTGCAGTGCCGCTCGAAGTCGCCCTCGCGGTCCAGGACGTAGGCGATCCCGCCCGACATCCCGGCGGCGAAGTTACGGCCGGTCGGCCCGATCACCACGATCCGCCCCCCGGTCATGTACTCGCAGGCGTGATCGCCCACGCCCTCGACCACCGCCAGCGCCCCGCTGTTCCGCACCGCGAAGCGCTCCCCGGCGATCCCGCGCAGATACACCTCACCGCCCGTGGCGCCGTACAGGACCACGTTGCCGACGATGATGTTCTCCTCCGGGACGAAGTTCGCGTGGCGCGGTGGATAGACGATGATGCGCCCGCCTGACAGCCCCTTCGCGAGGTAGTCGTTGGCATCGCCTTCCAGGGTCATGGTCACGCCGCGCGGCAGGAAGGCGCCGAAGCTCTGCCCGGCCGAGCCGTTGAAATGGACCCGGATGGTGTCGTCCGGCAGGCCCTCGCCGCCGTAGCGACGGGTGATCTCGTAGCCTAGGATGGTGCCGACGGTGCGGTTGGTGTTGCGGATGGGCAGGATGATGTTGACCGGCTTCTGCGCCTCCAGGGCCTGGCGGCAGAGCGGCACGAGCGTCTGCCGGTCGAGCGACTTGTCGAGGCCATGGTCCTGCTCGCGCACCCTGCGAATGGCCACCTCGGGGCCCATCTGGGGTTGATACAGGATCTGCGAGAAATCCAAGCCCTTGGCTTTCCAGTGGTCCACGGCCTTGTGGACCCCCAGGCGATCGACGCGGCCGATCATCTCGTCCAGGGTGCGGAAGCCGAGCAGAGCCATGTTCTCGCGCACCTCCTCGGCGATGTAGCGGAAGAAGTTCTGGACCAGCTCGGGCGTGCCCGCGAACTTCTTGCGCAGCTCCGGGTTCTGCGTCGCGATCCCGACCGGACAGGTATCGAGGTGGCAGACGCGCATCATGATGCAGCCCATGACCACGAGCGGCGCCGTCGAGAAGCCGAATTCCTCGGCACCGAGCAAGGCCGCGATGACGACGTCGCGGCCGGTCTTGAGCTGGCCATCGGTCTGCACCACGATCCGATCGCGCAGCTTGTTGGTCACGAGAACCTGCTGGGTCTCGGCCAGACCCAGCTCCCAGGGCACCCCCGCGTGTTTCAACGAGGTCACGGGCGAGGCCCCGGTGCCGCCGTCGTAGCCCGAGATCAGGACGACATCGGCGTGGGCCTTGGCGACCCCGGCGGCGATGGTCCCGACCCCGACCTCGGCCACGAGCTTGACGTTGACACGGGCCCTCGGGTTCGAGTTCTTGAGGTCGTGGATGAGCTGCGCCAGGTCCTCGATCGAGTAGATGTCGTGGTGGGGTGGCGGGGAGATCAGCCCCACTGCCGGTGTCGAGTAACGTACCTTGGCGATCCAGGGATAGACCTTGCGGCCCGGCAACTGGCCGCCCTCGCCGGGCTTCGCCCCCTGGGCCATCTTGATCTGGAGATCGTCGGCGCTGGCGAGGTACTCGCTGGTGACGCCGAAGCGTCCCGAGGCGACTTGCTTGATGGCGCTGCGGCGCGAATCGCCGTTGGGATCGAGCCGGTAGCGCGCCGGGTCCTCGCCGCCCTCGCCGGTGTTAGACCTGCCGCCCATGCGGTTCATGGCGATGGCCAGGGTCTCGTGGGCCTCCTGGCTGATGGAGCCGTAGGACATGGCGCCAGTCGAGAAGCGCTTGACGATCGCCTCGACGGGCTCGACCTCCTCGAGCGGCACCAATGCTCCCGCCGGTTTCAGCTCGAAGAGCCCGCGCAAGGTCGCGAGGTGCTCGCTCTGCTCGTCCACGAGGCGCGTGTATTCCTTGAATATCTTGTACTGGCCGCTGCGGGTCGCATGCTGGAGCCGGAACACGGTCTCCGGATTGAACAGGTGGTACTCGCCGTCGCGCCGCCACTGGTACTCCCCGCCCCAGTCGAGGTCGGGCTTCCCGGCCGGGCGCTCGGGGTAGGCGTGGTGATGGCGCAGGCGCACCTCCTTCGCGATCACCTCGATCCCGATCCCGCCGATCCGCGAGGCGGTCCAGGTGAAATACTTGTCGATGACCGATTTGTGGAGCCCCACGGCCTCGAAGATCTGCGCGCCGCGATAGGACTGGATGGTCGAGATCCCCATCTTGGAGATGACCTTGAGCACGCCTTTGTTGAGGGCCTTGATGTAGTGCTTGATGGCGGTCTTGTGGTCGAGGCCCGAAACCAGCCCCTGGCGGATCAGATCATCGAGGGTCTCGAAGGCGAGGTAGGGGTTGATGGCCGCCGCCCCGTAGCCGATCAGGACCGCCATGTGGTGGACCTCGCGCGGCTCGCCGCTCTCCAGGATCAAACCGGCCTTGACGCGCGTGCCCTCGCGCACCAGGTGGTGGTGGACCCCGGCGGTCGCGAGCAAGGCCGGGATCGGGGCCAAGCGCTCGTCCACCCCGCGATCGGAGAGGATGAGGTAGGTGCAACCCTCGGCGATGGCATGGCTCGCCTTTTCACAAACCGTGGCGAGCGCGCGTTCCAGGCCTTCCCCGCCCTCAACCACCGGATAGAGGATGGGAATGGTGCAGGCGCGAAACCCCGGCAGGGCCATGTGGCGGATGCGGGCCAGCTCTTCGTTGTCCAGGATCGGGGTCTTGAGCTTCAAGAGACGACAACTCTCGGGACCCGGATCGAGCAGATTGCCCTCGGGCCCGATCGGGGTCTCGATCTGGGTGACCAGTTCCTCCCGGATCCCGTCGAGCGGCGGGTTCGTTACCTGGGCGAAGAGCTGCTTGAAGTAGTCGTACAGGAGCCGCGGACGGTTCGAGAGCACCGCCAACGCGGCGTCGGTGCCCATCGAGCCGATCGGCTCCTCGCCGTTCCGGGTCATGGGGCTCATGATGAGGCGCAGGTCCTCGTGGGTGTAGCCGAAGAGCTGCTGGCGCCGGAAGACGGTGGCGTGATCCCGCTCGGGCACGTCGGGCGGGTCCGGGAGCGACGCGATCGGCACGACGTTCTGGTCCAGCCACTGGCGATACGGGTGCTCCACCGCGAAGGCGTGCTTGAGCTCGGCGTCGTCGATGATCCGGCCCTCGCGGGTATCGACCAGGAAGATCCGGCCGGGATGCAGGCGCTCCTTGATCAGCACGTCCTCGGGCGGCACGTCGAGGACCCCGACCTCCGAGGCCATGATGACGAGCCCGTCCTTGGTCACGTAATAGCGGGACGGCCTGAGCCCGTTGCGGTCGAGCACGGCGCCGATCACCTGACCGTCGGTGAAGGCGATGGAGGCCGGGCCGTCCCAGGGCTCCATGAGACAGCCGTGATATTCATAGAAGGCCTTGCGCTCATCGGCCATGGCCTCGTGCCCGCTCCAGGCCTCGGGGATCATCATGAGCACGGCGTGCGCGAGCGGCCTGCCGGCCATGTGCAGGAACTCCAGCACGTTATCGAAGCAAGCCGAGTCGCTGCCGTCCTCGTAGATGATGGGGAAGATCTTCTGCAGGTCCTCGCCGAAGAGCGATGATTGGCACAGCGCCTGGCGCGCCCGCATCCAGTTGATGTTGCCGCGCAAGGTGTTGATCTCCCCGTTGTGGGAGACATACCGGAAGGGCTGAGCGAGCGGCCAGGACGGGAAGGTATTGGTCGAGAAGCGCTGGTGGACGAGCGCCAGCGCCGACTCCACCGCCGGATCGACGATGTCGGGGAACATGGCCTCGATCTGGAAACCCGTCAGCATGCCCTTGTAGATGAGGGTCCGGTGCGACAGGCTCGGGATATAGAAAAGCTCGCGTTCCGTGAGATCGGAGTTGCGGATGGCGTGCTCGATGCGCTTGCGGATCACGTAGAGCCGGCGCTCGAAGCCGTCGTCGTCGAGCCCGGCGGCGCGCTCGATGAAGATCTGCTGGAAATCCGGCTCGGCCGCGCGTGCGGTCGGACCGATCGGGGAATCGTCGGTCGGTACGATGCGCCAGCCGATCAGTCGCTGGCCTTCCTCGTCCACGATGGCCGCGAAGCGCGTCTTGCACGCCTCGCGTTGGGTCGGATCGCGCGGCAGGAACACGAGCCCCGTCCCATACTGACCCGGCGCCCCGAGGTCCATCCCGAGCCGCCCGCACTCGCGCGCCAGGAAGGCGTGCGGGATCTGGATCAGGATCCCGCAGCCGTCGCCGGTGTTCTCCTCGCAGCCGCAGGCGCCGCGGTGCATGAGGTTCTTCAGGATCGTGAGGGCCTGGGTGACGATAGTATGCGACTTCCGGCCGTGCATATCGACGACGAAGCCGACGCCACAGGCGTCGTGCTCGTGAGCCGGGTCATAGAGGCCCTCTGCGGGATGTCCCACCCAATTGGTCATCACATCACCCTCGCTCGTCACCAGACCGCCTGGGCGCCGCCTCGCCCCGTGGGGAGCCTTAAGGATACGCATCACCGGCGTGCCCCCGTTAGCAATCGTCCCATTACACGATCACGCCGATGCGGGACAAGTCCATAGGAGTCAGGGTTGGGGGAGATTCAGTATATAACCGCCGGCAGGGTGTGTCACGGCCACCGGACCGGGTCTAGACGCTCACTGAACACCCTATCCTAACCGTCTAGAGCAGCGGCAGTTTTGACGCATGCCGCTGATGCAATTGCGGTGCGCGAAGCACGCCACATGCATCTCCCGCGCGTGCGATCCGCCCCGCTTCCACGGTGATTCAGCCCTCCCGCGGCAGGGGCGGCGCCGCAGGCTTCCGTGGCCTGCCATGCGGTCATGGTGCTTGTGGCCGATCGAGCGCTGCTGCACATGGCGACTCTCGATTCCATCGATTTACGCCATGCTGCCGCACATCGGGCGCGATGCTGATTCAGTGCGCCTGGGCACCGTGTTACATTACTGCGGCGTCCCTCATCCCTTTGTGCACCCTGCCGAGGTAAAGCCCCAGAAGCTCCTGGGTTTCCGGCCGGTTATGGGTGGTGCCGAGCCCACCGCCGGTGTAAAGGTCATAGTGCTCGGCGAGCGTGCCGTTCACCACGGGCAGGGAACCGACGTCCTGCGTGAGGAGATCAATCGAGTTGTCGCGCGGGTGAGCGATCCCGACCTTGAATTTACGGGGCAGGTAATGCGTGTTGTAGATCGGTTCTTCGACGTTGAGCGGCGCGACAGTGCGTCCTTCGTCATCGGACAGGAAAATCTGGGCGTAGGCGGAGCTGCGCGGCGCGAGTTCCCGTGCGATCGCGTGCGCCAGGCTGCGCGAATCCAGCGGAAGATCGGCGTCGAGGTCGTCGATCGGGCTGCACATCGTGTTGCGGTTCACATCGCCGCACGCGCCGAGCGTGGTCAGGCGGCAGCCGCGGTCGCGGTACTCGGCGTTGAGGTGTTGGATCAGCGCCGCGAGGTTGCGGCCGTAGACGAAGTGAAACTGTAGGCCTTCGCGCGAGGTCAGGCGCAGCGTCTGGTCGGCGAAGCGCTCGGCGCCTTCATCGAGCCCCGCCCATTGCTCGGCGGTGAGCTCGCCGCCGCCGGGATTCTTGACGCGCACCATGAAGATGTAATCGCCGGTCTTGCCGCCGCTCGCATCGCGCTCGCGCTGCTTGTAGACCCTCCAGTTGCATAAATATCCATGCGGGTCGTCAGGAAAGGGCGTAGAAGACAGGGTTGCAGCGAGTTTGTAGCGTTGCGCTTGACATCACCACCGGTGATATCCAGCCTTTAAGTAAAATAACTGGTCTCATGATCAGAAAGACTAGGAAGCGGTCTGCACTTCGCGGTATAATGTGTTTCCGCAAACAA
>JALZID010000112.1 GCA_030860485.1 Pseudomonadota bacterium
AAACCTACTGCGCTCGGGATCTCGCGTTCCGGCGGTGCTCGGAATCCTCATGTATTTCAGCATACACTCCGGTTCCTGCGCTCCGGCGGAACGCGACCTCCCTTCGCTCGCGACGGTTTTTTCACAAACTCTGACCCCGGTCGCCCCTGCGACGCATGAGCACCCCGTTTCAAGAGGTCCTGGGCGCCGATCCGGAGACCCTCGCCGGCATGCTCACGAGCCCCGAGGGCGAGGACGCCGCCGTCGAGGGGATCGCCCGGCGTCTGCGCCTACACAAGGCCGAGCTGGTCTCGGCCGTCGGTTTCAACCCGGCGGCGCGCACGCTCGGGGAGCGCTTGGCAATGCTCGGGTATCCGGGTTTCGAGGCGCTCTTGAGCCACCGCGACCTCTTGTTCGCGACCGATGCCTACCGCCGGCTGTCGCTTCGGGACGTGGTCGCGATCTACGCGGCGCTCCTGCCCGATCCAGAGGCCCTGGCGGGCCTGCAGGACCTCATCTTCGATCGGCTCGCGCACATCGAGGGCGACATCGACACCAAGATCGACGCCCTGGTCATCGAATCCTATAAACGCGAGCTCGCGACCCTGTATCTCAAGGGCATCGTACGGCGCGACTTCGCCGCCAAGCGGCTCAAGTCCGGCAACCGCGGCTTTCGGGCGCTCGGAAACGAGATCAAGCTCATCCTCGATGCGGGCCTCTACTCCCCCGCCGAGATCCTAGCCGACGAAGCACTGAATAGCGACGAAAAACGCCGCGTCATCGAACGCGGCTGCGTCCCCGAGACCGCCGTCCGCGAGCACCTCGCGCGCCCCGACGTTCCGGAGCCGGAGCGGGAGATGCTGGCGGGGTTAATAGAATAGCGTCCAAGTCGCATGCCCGCTGCGCCACAAACGGTACGCTTCGGCGCCTGGCGTTCACCGATCACGAGCAGGTTGATCGTCTCGAAGACGGTCAAGCTCGGAGAGCCTTGGCTCGCCGGTAACGAGGTGTACTGGCTGGAGATGCGGCCGGAGGAGCAAGGGCGGTCTGTCGTCGTGCGGTGCTCTGCCGACGGCACAGCGGCGGACCTGATCCCGGCCCCCTTCAACGCCCGCACACGCGTGCACGAGTACGGAGGCGCTTCCTATATCGTTGATAAGGAACGTGTTCTATTCTCAAACTTCGCCGATCAGCGGATCTACGCGGTTTCCTGCACGGGATCGGCGGAGCCCTTGCCGATCACCGCCGAGGGGCCTTATCGCTATGCCGATGCGGTGATCGACGCGGGGCGCGGGCGGCTCGTGTGTGTCCGGGAGGACCATAGCGATGCTGGCAGTGAGCCGGTCAACACGCTGGTCGGCGTAGATCTCGAGGGGCCGGCGGGCCATGGCGCTGTGCTGGTCTCGGGGCCCGATTTCTACGCGGCGCCGAGGCTGAGCCCGGATGGGCGGCGGCTCGCCTGGCTGTCCTGGAACCACCCCGATATGCCCTGGGACAGCACCGAGCTGTGGGTCGCGGATCTCGACCCCAGCGGCGTCCCGCGCCGGCCTGAACGCATCGCCGGGGGGCGGGAGGAGTCCGTGCTCCAGCCCGTTTGGGCGGCCGACGACCTGTACTTCCTCTCGGATCGCAGCGGATGGTGGAACCTGTATCGATGGCGCGGCGGGGCGATCGAAGAGGTGGTCCAGCGGGCGGCGGAGATGGGAGAGCCGCCCTGGCTCTTCGGCTTCTCGAACTATGCCTTTTCGACAGACGGGGAGATCGTGCTCTCCTATCGCGAGGACGGCCGGAGCCGCCTGGCCCTTTTGCGCACCGACACCGGCGGATTCGAACCCATCGAGACACCGTACACCGAGGTATCCTACCTACGGGCGCAGGGGGGGCGGGTGTGTTTCCTCGGCAGCGCACCGAGCGAGTTTCCCTCCGTCGTGACGCTTGATCTCGGGACCCGCAAGCTACACGTCTTGCGTCGCAGCAGCGAGGTCAGCCTGGACTCCGGATACGTGTCGGTCGCCGAGCCCATCGAGTTCCCGACCGCCAACGGGGTCACCGCCTTTGGCTTTTTCTATACGCCCAAGAACCGAGACTATGTCGGGCCGGACGGTGAGCGCCCGCCGCTCATCGTCATGAGCCATGGGGGTCCCACGTCCGCCGCCGATGGCAGCCTCAGCCTCGGGGTCCAGTACTGGAGCAGCCGCGGTTTCGCCGTCCTCGATGTCAACTACGGCGGCAGCAGCGGCCTCGGCCGTGCCTACCGACAGCGGCTGGACGGCCAGTGGGGCGTCGTGGATGTCGACGACTGCGTGAACGGCGCCCGGTATCTGGCCGAGCGTGGCTGTGTGGACGGCGCGCGCCTCGCGATCCGGGGTGGGAGCGCGGGCGGCTTCACGACGCTCGCGGCGCTTACCTTCCGGGATGTCTTCAAGGCCGGCGCCAGCCACTTCGGCGTCAGCGATCTCGAGGCGTTGGCGCAACATACGCACAAGTTCGAGTCGCGCTATCTCGAACGGCTCATCGGGCCGTATCCCGAGCAAGCCGATCTGTACCGCGCGCGCTCCCCGATCCACGCCGTCGAACGCCTTGCCTGTCCCGTGATCTTCTTCCAGGGCCTGGAAGACCGGGTGGTGCCGCCCGACCAGGCGGAAAAGATGGTGAAGGTGCTGAGGAACAAGAAACTGCCGGTCGCCTATCTCGCCTTTCCCGGCGAGCAGCACGGTTTCCGACAGGCGGATACCATCAAGCGCGTGCTCGATGCCGAGCTCTACTTCTATTCGCGCGTATTCGGCTTCGAGCCCGCCGATCCGCTGGAACCGGTGCCCATCGAAAACCTTTAGTCACCCGGCCGCCGGGCGTAGCGCGTGATCGGCCGGCCGAAACGATCGGTCATTGGAGATCACCCTCAAGGCCTTGTCCTTCTTCGAGGATGGCGATCTCGGGACCGTGCCCAACGCTGTCCGCGACCGTCTGGCCGCCGCCGTCCGTGCGGTCGATCTGGACAGGCTTACGCTCCTCGCACCCGGCGCCACGCCGCGTGATCCGGGGTGCGGGCGATGAAGGCCCTGCCCCTGACGCCGGAGTTCGCCGCCATGGCGCACCGCGTGATCTGGTTCGAGGAACCCGAACAGGCGCTCGCCGATCCGGTGCGCTTCGTGACCTATGCCATGACCTATGGCTTGCCCGGCGATATGAAGACCCTGCGGGAATACTATTCCGATGACGAACTACGCGAAGCACTCGATCATGCCCCGCCGGGGATCTTCGACAGGCGCTCCTGGGCCTACTGGAACCTCAAGCTCGGACGCACCCCGGTCCCGCCGCCGGAACGCCGGTTTCCCTGAGATCCGGCACCGCCCCGTGATCACGTGGAGCATGCTGACGCGACTCTCGATCGGTTGCGTTCCGAGGGATGGTCTCTAGTGTAGTGTCCCTTGAATAACTTTACAGATTATCCCTTCTTGTTTTTCCCTCGGGTCCCATGTGAGGACTCCCACTTTTCGAGCTGCGTCCGTTCAGCCGTTTCAACTCGGTCGACAGCCTCGTGTTCGGCATGACCGTAAGCATAGCAATTGCCAGAGAATCTGTCAAGTTATTTAAGGGACACTCCACTAGCTAGCGAGCGTCGCCCGGGCCAGCGATCTCGACCGGGTCGCCCACCCGGATCACCTTGCCGGCCTCGGAGGGCGGGATGCGCGTATTCACGGCCAGCCGGTAGAAGTGATTGAAGCGCGAGCGCGCGGCCCAGGCCGGCAGGGTCTCGGCACGCCGGGCCGCGAGGGTCTTCTGGAATCCGCGGTCTTCGGTGCCGGTCAGGGGATCGCGGGTCGGCACCACGCAGCGCTGGCAGGGGTTGATGCCCTCGAAGCACACCACGCCGACCGTGAAGCGCACCGTGGTGCCGGGCTCGCCGTACAGGTGGTCCTCCCAGAACGCCGGGACCTCGCCGATCTCGAGGTTGGCTCGAAAGCGCATCCGCATCTGTTCCTCCGATTTGGGGGGAAACCAGCCAGCCGCCAAGGCAAGCGTGGCGGTACTAATGACCGTGGGGCCAAAGGCTTCTTTGTCGTCGGGGAAGCCGCTCTCGGGGTCGGCCGGAACCTTAACCGGAAATCCGAAGAACGCGCCGAGCCAGGCGGCCAGCGCCTCGCGCTCCGCATCGAGCCCGAAGGTGCGGTCCTCCCTGCCCGCGTGCAGCGTGACCCGCGACGCCGATCCGTCATAGCGCGCGCGCAAGCGGTGCACGTCGGCGAGTCGCTTGCCGTTCACGTAGCGGCCCTGCGCGTCCACGATCGCGTAGCGGCGGTCGTTCTCCAAGGCGCCCTGGGCCGATACCCGGGCCTCGCCGACGCTGATCCCGTCCAGGGACTTGATCGGATACAAGACGATGCGCGTGATGCGGGCCATGCGGGTGTTCCGGGTCGTGATCCATGCTCAATTCTAGCCCCGCGTGGTCGAACCGGCACCCCCCCTCGTGCCGGCCCGGCGCCCAAGGCCGTTCCCCGTGGTCGAGATCCTCTATGGACGGTATCCTATTGCTAGCCCGGCGTGGTCGGACCGGCACCCCCCTCTCGTGCCGGCTCGGCGCCCAAGGCCGTTCCCCGTGGTCGGGATCCTCTATGGACGGTATCCTATTGCTAGGAGCCCGCTTTCACCGGGTGAATCTCTGCATTTCATACCTGCCATGCCGCGGTCGGTGTTCCGGTTTTACGAAGAGCTCAACGACTTCCTCCCCCGCGAGCGCCGTAAGACCGCCTTCTCCTGCGACTGCGCCCGGCATGCGACGGTAAAAAATGCCATCGAGTCCTTGGGCGTCCCCCATACCGAGGTGGAGATGATCCTGGTCAACGGTGAATCCGTCGGCTTCTCCCACCCCGTCCTAGACGGCGATCGGGTCAGCGTGTATCCGAAGTTCGAGGCACTCGACGTTAGCCCACTCTTGCGGATCAGGGAACGCCCACTGCGTGAGACACGCTTCGTCGCCGACGCCCATCTCGGGGCGCTTGCCAAATATCTGCGGCTCCTCGGTTTCGACACCCTCTACCGGAACGACTTCCGGGACCAGGAGATGGCATGCCTGAGCGCGGAGGAACGCCGCATTGTGCTCACGCGCGATCGGGACCTCCTCATGCATCGGATCATCACCCACGGCTGTTACGTCCGCGCAGAACGCCCGCTCGAGCAGCTGCGCGAGCTGATCGAGCGCCTCGACCTGTCGCGCGCGATCCAGCCCTTCAGCCGCTGCCTGCGCTGCAACGGGCCTATCGAGCGCATCGATAAATCGTGTATCTCAGGGCGGCTCGCGCCCGACACGCTGCGTTACTACGACGAGTTCTGGACCTGCCGTGCGTGCGATCGGGTCTACTGGGCCGGCTCGCATTTCCGGCGCTTGGAGAAGATCATCGCCGCGGCCTCGCTCTGGTAGGCGAATCCAACGCGCGGAATGATTCCGAGCAGAACCGGTGTCGAATGCCGGGGGTTCCCGAGTCACCCCCAGCACAACGCGTGGCGCACCTCGATGAAGCGCGGGCCATGACCGCCTTCATCGGCGAGGAGCGATCGCGGTTGCCCCCGTTTGCACTCACTCCGCTAGCTAGCGCTCACTTTGCCTGGCCTCGGGCCTTTCTACTCCACCCGCACGGTCTCGGCAAGTCCCAGTTCTGCGAGGATCTCCCGGATCTCCATAGATAGACTCGCGGCGCTCTCGGACTTAACGGTGACCGAGAGATCCACTCCGACCCTGAGGTTGGAGCCGGATCGGAGCTTCGGAAGGATCCGTGTCCCGAGGCGGTTCCAGGCCTCGGGAGGCACGGTACCTACGAGGCGTAGGGTCGTGGTCTCGAATCCTGGTGTGGGTTTAGTAAACGGCTCCGGAGTTGGCTCGGGCGGTATGTCCGGTTTCGATTCGGCCTCGGAAGTCGCAACGAGCTCGGGCGGCGGTGCGCTCTTCTGCGTCTGCGCGGTTGCCTTACGCAACAAGAATACGCCAGCCTCGAATGCAACTTCGTCTGGCGCCACGGACTCCTCGAACCAGATCCGCTCGTAGCCACCGTCGCGATTCTGACCTGACGCTAGGCCGAAATCCCCTCGTCCGACAAACTCGATGATCTTGCTCCGCAGGACCAGGTCGGGATCGACGAGTCGCGTGAGCGAGCCGTTGAGGAAGCTCTGCCGCAGGCTCGCGAGTGGCCACGACCCGGCCTCCCTGAGCGCCGGAGGCCAGTTGCGCTCGATGTAACCGGCGCCCACGGACTCGTTGAGGAGTGCCTCCGACTTGAGCGCGGCAAGGACCCGTCCGCAGAGCGTCGCGCCGCTCGAGGAGTGCCCCGCGCCCAGATCGATCACCTTGAGCCCGTTCGGCTCCTCGGTGTCGGCAAGGACGGCGAAGCGGTAGTCGCCCCAAACCTCATCTTTCGCGGTCTCCTGCGAGTCCTTGACCTTCGACTGGAGCTCCGCCCGATCGCTCTTGTCAAACTCGCCGCCGAGCGTCCCGTCGGCGATCTCGCGCGCGACCCGCTTCCACGCGAGTGACAGCTCGACCCTCTCGCGCAGATCGCGGCCGGGCTTCTTGAGGCACCAGACGAGCGCGCCCGGGTAGAGCCGCGGTGACTTGCCGCGGTGGCGGGTCCATTCTCCGATCTGCGCGCGCTGCGATCCGCTGCCCGACCACTCCGACTCGGGATCGGCCACGACGAGCGTGAGCCTCGGTGTGTCCGGGATCTCCGCCCCCTCGCCAGGGAAGGGCACGACCGGAATGCTCGCGCCGCGCCGAAACTCGTCCTCGACAAGCCGTCGCAAGGCGGGCTTGACCTCCGTCTCCTCGTCGAGCGACGCGCGCCGATCGCTCACCACCTTCTTCATCGTGGGCTGGTAGCCGATCCGAAAGCCGTCCGAGCCCGCCTTGCGAATGAAGTAGGACCGGTCCTCGATCGCGAACGCGGCGTTGTCGATCGTCGTCGTATCGAGCTCAGGCTCGCCGAGGGCGAAGCGCAGCTCGGGGAGGTGTGCGACCTTGTCGGTCTGCCCACCCGACGACTCGAAGAGGATCGCGGTGCCGACGCGCCGGTGAATGTCCCGCAGCGGTCCCTTGGTGTCGGCGTCGAGCGCCTTGGCGTGCGCCAGCTCGCCGGCGATGTCCGTGTCGATCGCGGCGACGAGGCGCGATTCGCCGAGCTGACCCAGTACCACACTCCGAAAGCCGGGCTCGGAAAGCGGCGCCGAGCCGAGCGTGATGAGCGGCTCGGTGCGCGCCTTGCGGAAGGCGTCCTGGGCGGCGATCGCGATCCACTGGGCCAACATCGCCAGCGTACCGCGCGTCTGCTGATATTGCGGCAGGGCCTGCCACTTGCGCTGGAAGACCGAGAGCGTCGCGGGATGGAACGGGTAGCAGGCCTCGAAGCGGCGCTGCAGGAACTCGCGGGCCTTGGCCTCCGTGGCAGCGCTATCGACCGCCGTCCACTCCGGAGGGAGCTGCGCCCGCCGCTCGAAGCACCAGTCGCCGAAGGCCTTGGCGGCGTTCTTCCGGACCTTCTCGCTCCCCAGGTCCTCAAAGAGCCGTCGCCGGACGACCTCGGCGATCTCGGTCTCGTCGTTTGCGATCAGGTCCTTGGCGACGCGCCGCACGACTTTCGAGATCTTCTCCTGCCAGTCCTTGTCCCAGTCGGTCAACTCGACCTGGCTGCGCGGCAGACTGATCACCGCGGCGCCGTGCGTCGTGCCGGTGGTCGCGACGGTCAGGTTCTGGAGGAAGGCGTGGAACGAGTCGGCGCTCGCGCGGTGACGATTCAGGAAGTTCAGCACCTCGTCGAAGAGAAGCAGCACCGGTGCGCCCGCCGCCTGGAAGACACGGGCGATCGCCTCGGTTCCCGGTGGCGTGGTCCGTGCCGCCGGGCCTAAAGCCTCGACGCCCTCGTCGCCCGCGAGCTGGCGGGCGATATCGATCCACGGCGTCTCGCGCCCCGCCTGCGGGTCCCAGGCATTACCCACGAACACGGCGACCCGTGCCTTCGGAACCGAAAGGACGCCGGCTTCATGCACCAGATCCGACACGCCGTTGTGGCCGGACGCCGCGTCCCCGTTCGTCGCCAGGTGAAAAAGCGTGGTCAGCGTGTGCGTCTTGCCGCCGCCGAACTGGGTGATGAGCGTGAGGACCGGAGCGGTGTTCTCGGTGCGACCCGAAAGCCGGCGCAGAACCATGCCGGCGTGCTCGCGCAGCGCCCGCGTGAAGCAGGTGCGGGCAAAGAACTGGTCGGGCTTGCGGTAGTCCTCAGGCGCCGTCCCGGCCACCACCTGTTCCAGCGCGATGGCGAACTCGTTCGGGTTGAACGAGCGGCCCTCTCGGACCTCTTTGCGCGGTGTCGCGACCTTGTACCACGGCTCCATCATCGGCTCCTGCGCCTGAGCGCCTCCTTCGGGAGTTGTCGACGCACAGCGCCGCGGATACGACGCGCCAGCGCGACGGCCTGGCGGGCTTCGCCCAGCGAGACCGGTTCGTAGGCGCCCGGGTATCGGGTGACCGTTGCATAGGCGGTCAGTCGTCGCTCATGCTCCGCCGAGAGGCCGACAGAAATGCCCGGGGTTATCCGCGCGACCAGTTCCGCTAGGTCGTGAGTCTTTGGAAAGTCGATGCCCTTGGCGGTCAGAAGGGCCTTCAAATACTTCTCCGCGCACTGCTGGGCGTGAAAGCCTACCGTGTCGGCGGGGCATTCTTCGCCCGCCCGCAGCGTGAGGATCGCATTCTTCAGGTCGTTTTCCGCCTTCTCGATCCACCCGCGGACGACCATGAGCACCTGCTCATTTGCGGGCATACAAGACCTTGCCTTCCCGGGCCGCGGGCCGCTCGATCGTACCCGCAATCTGCTTGCGCCACTCGAAGTCCTCGGGTGTGGTTACGATGATGTCCTTGGGCAGGCGTATGTCATCCAACGCGGCGCCGATCTCGACCGCCTTCTCTCGCCTGGACCCTGCGACCGGCATGACGATGAGGAGGTCCACGTCGCTGTCGGGACCCGCGTCCCCACGTCCGTGCGAACCGAAGAGGATGATTCTCTCCGGAGCGAATTGCCTCGCGATGCGCCGGGCCATGCGCCTGATGAGCTTTTCGACCAGCCGCTTCCGCATCTCCCTTACCTCCGGGCCTTGCCTGATTTTACCCCAGCGTCGCCAGTAGCATCGCGTCGAGCAGGCGCTTCTCCTCGCTGCCCTTGGGGTAAAGGGCCGAGAGGGCGTTCGAGAGGTGCAGGAACTCGGGCCCGCGCTCCTGCTCGGCCTTGAGGAGGGCGCGCAGCGCGTTGGTACGGCCGCCGGCCTGGAGCAGCATCGCCGCGTGGGCACGATCGAGGGTAGTCGCCTCGCGCGCGGCGGCTAGGCTTGTGTCCAATACGTTGACACCCACGCGCGTCCCGCGGCCCCGGCCACGCCCGCGGATCGCCGTGGGTGCGCCTGGCTGGGTCTCGGGAAAGAGCCCCAACTGAACCGGGCCTTGAGACGTTGCCTGCTGCTCGATTCGCGCGGCCACGGCTTGCGCACCGTCCTCCCCGAAGAGCTGCTTCGCGCGCTCGGCGATCGGCAGCAGGCGAACGACGCCCTTCTTCGTCTCGATGATCCGGCGTTCCCACTTGGGAAGCTCGATGCCGAGCGGCTGCGCGAAGCGGCGCACGACGTCGAACACGAGCGTGTAACCCTTAGCCACGCGCGGAGACGAACCCTCTTCATTCTCCTCCTCCTCGTCGTCGCTCGCCTCTGCGGCTTCGCCCTCATCGCCCGCGCCCTCCGCCGCCTCGCCGTTCGTATTTTGGAGCGTCCATAGGAAGAGGGCGGTGAGCCGCGCGTCCTCCTCGACGGCGCCGGCCGCGCCGTTCCGGGCCTTGGCCTCCGCGGTGCCGAGCACCTGTGCGAGGGCGCTCCGGCCCACGACCTCCCAGACCTTCGCCAGGTACTCCGCGAGCGCGACCTCGCACCCCTCGGCGGTCTCGACCTTCGCGTAGCGGCTGAAAATCTCGAGCGCCGGCCCGATGCAGGCGAAGACGAGATCGGCGCCGCGGGCGCCTTCACCCTGCAGGCGCTCCATCCAGTCGCCGACACGAGGCGGCAGCTCGCGCAGGACGTTGGCCCAGTCGCCCACCGGTGCGTCTTCGGGCCGCGGGCGGCAAACGAGGTGAACGCTCCCCATAAGCGAAGCGGCGTCTCTTGCGGCAGTCCGGGCCTTCATTTCGGTCTGTATGGGCCACGAAGACCTGATCGAGAGGCCCGCCCGGATCATGCCGCTAAGCAGCGCTTCCCAACCGTCGGTGCTTTTGTGTGCGAACACACGCATCCAATCCCGCCCGGTTCGAGTAGTCTCCTGCCCTCTCGAAACGCGACGGAGACACAGTGCTCGAAGAAGGCTGAATCTTTCTGTCGGCCATCTGACGCGTATGACTGATTCCAGACGCACTCCTGCACCTTTGGAGTCAAGACGTTTGCCTCATCGAACGGATCACGAAATGATCGATCGTTGGGGTTTGCTCTACGCAACCAACAGAAAAAGAAATCTGCTAGATCGGCATATGGCACGGAATCGTAGCACGGGGGATCGGTAAACCATGCTTGGGCACTTTGGTCCGGCAACAGAACGGCACACGCGTCTTCTAAATGTACTTGTGCGGAACGGGGAAGGGTGGCCCTCGCCTGTTCGAGCGCCTTTGCGACCCAATCAACGGCGTTATCGAGGCCTCCTGACCACTCCGAGAACGGATTCGCCTCGCAAAAATCCCACACCATCTGCAAGGCCTGCTTGGAGAAAGAGCCTGTTACGGTATCCCTCGTAGAATCCAATCGACAGCAACAACTCCAGCGGTCCACGCATCGTCCTAATACAATGAGCAAACAGCGCCCGACTGCACCAGCGATACCTGCTTGACTGGGGTCGTAGTTCCGTACGAATCTCACAACTTCTGCTAGAGCCAACCTCTGCCTCGGGAGATGGCAATCAGAAAAAGTCGTCATCCCGTAGCGGGTGACAGCCGACAAGCCGCGAGCATTCGGCGATGGACGGACGGGATTGATCGTCTCATTGGGGTACACTGGCGTCCCATCATCAAATGTGACGCCGCGGAGATGACTGTCGATCTGGGCGACTTTCTGGAGCGCGTTAAGATCGCGATCGACGGGTGAACGAAAGACCCTGCCGTTGTCCGTAGCCACCATCACTGCTACAAGCCGCGCTGACTCTGTCCCGCCATGCTGAGACTTCAACTGCGCCTCGACGCTCCCGCGAGACAAGGTGGCGGAGCAGCCTGGGCACACTGCTCTTCCGCCGACGACGGTGCCAGACCCAACCGCGTCGCCTTTGCTTGGCGAATGCACGGCTAGTTGAATGTCTGGTCTTCCATCTTCTTTCACTCGAACGTCGATTCGCAACGCCCACTGACTCTTTTTTGAGCGAGACAACCACGTGCTTCGCAATAGCGGAATAGCCGCACCGCAGTTGGGGGCCTCGCAGTTCACCGTGCGTGCCCACAGGTAGGCTGTCGGCTCTTCAAGCGCCGACGATGAGGGATACATGGGAGCCAACTCTCTGCGAAGGTGCGCAGCCAGGTCGAGTACTGCATCGTGTAGCGCATCAGTAAGCGCCGAGCCGAATCGCGGAACATCCGCGAGAAGGACCCTGCAGAGCAGGACAGAGATCGGGTTGAGGTCATTAGCGAACGCCTCGCATCCGAGCCGCAGCGCCTCTAGCGGGATCGAGCCGCCGCCCGCGAATGGGTCCACGACCAGCGGCGGCTCCTTCCCGTGTGCCGCCTTCACCAGCGCGCGGCTGACCTCGAGGTAACTGCGGTGCGCCGCCAGGTCCCAGTTTGCGAAATCGCCGATGAATTTGAGCAGCTTCTTGCGGAGGTTCTCGTCCGTGGGCCCGACCTGGCCTTGCACCTGCGGCAGCAGCGCCCGAGCCCTCTGCTTGAATTCCTCCGGGCAAAGAGGATCGCACGGGTCCGGCCACAGCAGGCCGAGCAGCACCGCCCGGCTCGACGCCAGCGGCCGACGCGCCCACCAGAGGTGCAGCGTGGAGGGATGCCCGTGCCGGATCGACTTCTCCCGTGCCGCGTGCCGCGACACCTCGGCGATCGGGAAATCCACTTCCGCCAGGCGCTTGCATTCCTTCGGGATCATGTGCCGTGCGATTCGTCTGCTTCCTCTGCCGCCGCACTATTTGAACCTGTACCTCCAGAAGCGAGGTCCCCGAGAAGCAGGTTGATTTCACTGTCGCGTAGCTGGTCAGCCGCGTCCTGAAGAGCCGCGATCTTGGCTTCTTCCAATTGTCTGAGCGCATCTTTGGCCACATGCCAGATAGCGATAGGCGGTCCCAATCCATACGCACCAACCTCAATGGCCTCTTCGATTACCTTGAAGGCCAACAGGCTAGCCTGGTCGCTATTGAGTTCTCGCCCATGGTATTTTTGCAAAAGCGCATAGGCGAAGTTAGCGCCATTACCCGTCGCAAAAGGACGGTCAATCCATTCCGGGGTCCCGTAAGACGTGATGTGGAGTATCCTAGGCTCATGGCCGTACTCGACAAAGACAAAATCCCCAGGGTGGAGATTAAGCAGCGCTTGCGGATTCCCTTGAAAGAATTGTGTCCGGAAGTCCAGTTGCAGAAGGATCATGACGCATTGCTTGATCGCTTCTGCCAGCCGGTCACGGAGCTGGTCCAAGGGCTGATCAACAGGGAGTGTTCTAACGAGTTCGAGAACCCGTTGAATCAATGCCAGTTCGCCAGAAGCACTCCAAGCACAGTGATCGTTCAATTTATGAAGCTTCTGACCCGATGCCCGTACTTCTCCACTGGTTAACTGCCCATCGGAGGCGAATACAATCCCATCCTTACTTGGAATGGCAAGAACCAGCGTCATTGGTTAGCCTCCCAAGAAAGCACCGTCCTTGAAGCGAAATCAGGCGCCTCAGAGTAGACCTTCCGGAGCAAAGCGTGGAAGCCGAGCGAACCGACTTCTCTCGCGATTGATCGGACGAACTCTACGGTCTGTTCATCAGCTTTCTTTTGGACAGCGGATGCCTCATTTTCGCCCACTGGCGTGAGGTAATACAAAGCCCACTGGGCAACGCTGTGAGGTACCTGGGACACAAGATGCATCTGCTGAAGGTGTTCCAGCTCTCCGTATAGGTCGAAGCTGCAAGGTCCGTACATGTACGGAGTGAATTCATAGAAGCCTTCCAACTTTCTTCCCGAGCGGTGCCACATCAAGAACAGCGCCTTCATCAAACGGATGCGATCAAGCGGCCTCTGGCGAAGCAGTAGCAAGAGCCAGTCTCGTTTGGACAATTCACTCATTTGGATTCTTCTTGCGCCCCCCGTACGGTGACGGGTCTTCGCGCACCTGCATCGGCCTCGTCATCGCGTCCACGCTCAGGTAGTAATGGGCGACCTGTCTCACTTCGTGCCAGTCAAGCCTTGCCGGATCGCGGATCGGTTCCTGGAGTTTCGGGGTCGTGTCGCAATCGGTAACGACGTAGAGCCAGTAGCAGTCGCGCCGGTCCTCGGCGACGCGGCGCTCGTTGGGCGTGAGCAGGATCGTGCCGCTCGCCGCGCCGAGCCCCTTCACCTCGATGAGCCGCAGCTCGCCGGAGGCGAGATCTAGGCTCGTGATGTCGTAGCCCAGGTTTTTCTCCGAGACGTCGTAGACCTGGCGGCCCTGGGCCCGCTCGTGCTCCATGACGACTCGCATGGCGACCGCCTCGGTCTCGAGGTTGGGCTTGAGTCGCCGGACCTCGGGCGCTTCGCGCTCGGGGTGCGGCAAGACCAGGACGCTCGCGAGCCGCTCCACCGCCTGGAGCGTGAGCGCCCGCTGGCGCTCGAAGTCGATCCGGCGGCGCTCGCGGCGGGCGAGCAGGTCGGAATGGCGCGTCTCGGCCTGCGCGAGCCGACCCTCGGCGCCGGCGATTTTCTGCTCCACCTCGGCCGCCGCGCGCCCGATCTCCTCGTCGGCGCGCTGGAGGAGCTCGGTGAGGGAGAGCTCCACGTGGGCGGCGACCCGCTCGACCTCGGCCAGACGGTCGTTGCGCGTCTCGTCAAGGAAGGGTGCGAGTGCGTGCTCGTGCAGCCAGGCGGTCGGCTCGGGGAGGGTCGCGACCACGGGCAGCTCGGCCGGCCGGTCTGCGGGCGCGAAGTCGCCGAGCAGGCCGGGCTCCCGGAGCCGTGGCTCGCCCCCCTCGCCGATCTCTACCGCGAAGAGCTGCTCGTGGATCACCTGGCCGAGCCCATCCACGAGGCGCGCTCGATAGAAGTCGATGCGCGCCGGCTGCTCGTGCTGGAGCGAGTGGAAGCTCGCGCCCTTGCCAAGGACCTCGAGCGCCCGCGCATGCGTGTGTCGCCGGATCGCTTCGAACAGGGGATGGCCCGGCGTGATCCACTCGAGTTTCTCCGTCTCCGCTGCCTCGCGATCGGTCGAACAGCGCGGATAGCGATCGGCGAGGGCCGGGAGCTTCCACTCCGGGTCCTTTTCGTAGCGGCGGAGGACCGGTGGGGTCCGCGCCGGCTCGAAGGTGTGCGGGAGGCTCGGGATGGTCTTGAGGGACAGCGGCACGAACTCGGCCGCCTCGCAGAGAAAGCGCGCAATGGTCTCCGGCACGACGCGCCGCTCTTGAGCCTGCGCACGCCGCTCGATCAGCATCTCTAGGTTCAGCTTCTTGCTTGCCAGCCCCTCCAGCGCGTTCTGGCAGATGGCGCGAAACTGCCGCTCGTCCACGTCGCGGAGCAGGCGCTCCTCGAGATCGGCGTCGCCAAGCCGTCCGGCGTAGTAGTCGCGCAGCACGCGCTCCACGTGGGCCGCGGGCAGGACCTCGCCAACTACGTTGAAGACGGCGTCGTCGTCCAGCGCGTCGCGGATCTCCTGGAGCTTTTCGAGCAGCCGCTGCAGGACGCGGCCTTCAATGGTGTTGGTCGCAACAAAGTTGAAGATGAGACAGTCCTTCCGCTGGCCGTAGCGGTGGATGCGGCCCATGCGCTGCTCGAGGCGGTTCGGGTTCCAGGGGATGTCGTAGGTTCCAGGGGATGTCGTAGTTGAAGAGGATGTTGCGACTTGGAGGTTGATGCCCTCGCCCGCCGCCTCGGTGGCCACCAGGACCTGGATCTCGCCTTCCCGGAACTGCTGCTCCGCGTGCAGGCGGGTCCCCGGCTCGTCGCGCGATCCCGACTTCATGCCGCCGTGGATGCAGCCGACGCGGAAGCCCCAGGCCTTCAGCCGGGCTACCAGATAGTCCAGCGTGTCCCTGAACTCGGTGAAGAGGAGCAAGCGCTGGTCCGGGTGGTCGAAGAAGCCTTCCTTGTGGAGAAGGCCCTTGAGCTTCGAGAGCTTGGCCTCAGTGCCGGCGTCCTCGACGGCCTGGGCCTGAAGCGCGAGACGCCGCAGCTCCTCTACCTCCTCCCGCACCTGCTCGGCGCTTCCCGCCAGCGTGATCGCTTCGAGCAGCGCCTCGAGGCGCTCGCGCTCGCTCTCCTCCATCTCCTCGATCTCTTCCGGATCGGGGAGATCGGGCGGTGCGAGACGGACCAGCTCTTGAGCGCGTTTGAGCCCCTCTGTCAGGCGCCGGGCCCGGTTTTCGAGCGAATGCCGCATCGCGTAGGTGCTGGAGGCCAGCCGGCGCTGGTAGAGGGACATGAGGAACCCGATCGCGCGGGCGCGCGGATCCTCGCCCTCGGCGGCGGCCCGGGCGCTCTCGCGCTTCACGAAGCGCGTCACATCGCGGTAGAGGTCGAGCTCAGCCCCGTCGATCTGGAAGTCGACCGTGTGTGGGATGCGCTTGGTGAAGATCGGCTCGGCGGCCCAGGTGCCGTCCGGCCGGCGCTCGGGAAAGTAGACCATCGCCTCCTTGGTACGACGCAGGTAGAAGGGCGCCCGCCGGCGGTCCATCGCCTCGCGGATCGAGCGGACATCGGCGTAGGCGTCGGTGTCGAGGAGCTGCAGGAAGAGGCTGAAGTTCTGCGGATCGCCCTTGTGCGGGGTCGCCGTGAGCAGGAGCATGTGGTCCGAGCTGTCGCGCAGCAGCTCCCCCAGCCGGTAGCGCAGGCTCTTGTGCGACTCATCCGCGGCCGACATGCGGTGCGCCTCGTCCACGATGACCAGGTCCCAGTGGACCTGCCGGAGGCCGGGCAGGATCTCCTGGCGCTTGGCCAGGTCGAGCGAGGTGATGATCCGATTCCGGTCCAGCCACTGGTTCACGCCGAACTGGTCGCGGATGTCCTGACCCTTGAGTACGACGAACTTCGTGTCAAACTTCTCCTTCAGCTCGCGCTGCCATTGAAACGCGAGATTCGCCGGGCAGACGATCAGGATGCGCTCGGCGAGGCCGCGCAGCTCGAGCTCGCGGATGAGCAGCCCCGCCATGATGGTCTTGCCGGCCCCGGCGTCGTCGGCCAAGAGGAAGCGCACGCGCGCCAGCTTGAGGAGATAGTCGTAAACCGCCTCGAGCTGGTGTGGGAGCGGATCGACGCGCGAGATCGAGAGCCCGAAATACGGATCGAACTCGTAGGCGATGCCAAGCGCGTACGCTTGGAGGCCGAGGCGGAGAAGACGCCCATCACCGTCGAAGGAGTACCGCGCGTCGATGATCGTGAGGCGCCCGATGTCCTCGGCGGTCAGCGTGACCTTGCGGAATCGTTCCGACTGCGTGCCGACGAGTCCCACGACCCAGCTTTCCGGGCCATTGGCCTGCACCGTTTCGACCCGCATCGGCTCATTGAACAGGGAGCCGGTGAGGATTTGGCCCGCGCTGATTCGAACCATGCCGATCACAAGGCGGGGGCCATCAGATGCCACCTCTCGACATCGAGTTGTCCAGTCGTTCCCTCCGCGCAACCCGTAGCGCCGGCTTCCAGCCGGCAAGATGCCGGCACTACGGGTAGCAACCCGCGCAGCGTGCCGCGCAGGCGCCCTAGGCGGGATCGCTACGCGCCTTGACCGCCAGGTCGATCGCCTTCAGCGTTTCTAACAGCCCCTCCATCTCGGGCAGGGGCCAGGCGTTGGGCCCATCGCTCAGGGCCTCGTCGGGGCGCGGGTGGGTCTCCATGAAGATCCCCGCGATCCCGACGGCCATCGCGGCCCGCGCCAGTATCGGGACGAACTCCCGCTGGCCACCGGAGGAGGTGCCCCGCCCGCCCGGCATCTGCACGGAGTGCGTGGCATCGAACACCACGGGGCAGCCCGTCTCGCGCAGGATGGCGAGCGCGCGCATGTCCGAGATCAGGTAATTGTAGCCAAACGAGGTGCCGCGCTCGCAGACGAGCACCTGGTCGTTGCCGGTCGCGCGCGCCTTGTCGACCACGTGGCGCATGTCCCAGGGGGCCAGGAACTGGCCCTTCTTGATATTAACCGGCAGGCCCTGGCGGGCGACGGCCTGAATGAAACCCGTCTGCCGGCACAGGAAGGCCGGTGTCTGGAGGACATCGACCACGGCAGCGACCTCGGCGAGCGGTGAATCCTCGTGGACATCCGTCAAGACCGGCACGCCGATCTGGCGTTTCACGTTTTCCAAGACCTTGAGCCCCTCGTCGATCCCGAGCCCCCGGAAGCTCGCGAGCGAGGTGCGGTTGGCCTTGTCATAGGACGATTTGTAGAGGAACGGGATCCCGAGGCGGCCGGTGATCTCCTTGAGGACGCCGGCGGTCTCGACGGCGAGCCCCTCGCCCTCGACCACGCACGGCCCGGCGATCAGGAAAAAGGGCCGCTCCGGCCCCGCCTCGAAGTCACAGAGCCGCATCGCGACGCCCGGACGCCCTGCTGTCGCGATACGACAGGGCCGCCCGCACATAGCTCGTGAACAGCGGGTGGCCGTCGCGCGGGGTGGAGGTGAACTCCGGGTGATACTGGCAGCCGATGAACCAGGGGTGGCCGCGAAGCTCGACGACCTCGACCAACTGACCATCCAGCGAGCGCCCGGCGATGCGCAGCCCAGCGCGGCACAGGGTGTCCTCGTAGCGGTTGTTGAACTCGTAGCGATGCCGATGGCGCTCGACGACAAGCCCCCGACCATAGATGCGGCCGGGGAGACTGTCCGGTGCCAGCCGGCAGGACTGGCCGCCGAGGCGCATGCTGCCGCCGAGGTCCGAGGACTCGCTGCGCCGCTCGACGGTGCCCTCTCGGGTGGTCCATTCGGTGATGAGGGCGATGACCGGGTGTGGCGTCTCCCGATCGAATTCCGTGCTGTGGGCGCCGGCAAGCCCCGCCACATGCCGCGCCAGCTCGATGACCGCGACTTGCATCCCGAGGCAGATCCCGAGATACGGGACCCCACGCTCGCGGGCATAGCGCACCGCCTCGATCTTGCCCGCGATCCCGCGCCGGCCGAAGCCGCCGGGCACCAGGATGGCATCGGCACCTTCCAGACAACGGCTGCCGCGGCGCTCAATGTCCTCGGAATCGACATAGCGGATATCGACCCGCGCGCGCGCGTGCAGCCCGCCGTTCAAGAGCGCCTGGGTGAGGGACTTATAGGACTCGGTGCGCTCGACATACTTGCCGACCATGGCCACCGTGACCTCGGCCTCTGGGTTCTCCATGGCCTCGACCACCGCCTCCCACTCGTGCAGATCGGCGTCCGGGCCCGTCAGGCCCAGGCGCTCGGCGACGATGGCATCGAGTCCCTGGCGATGGAAGATGAGCGGAATGCGGTAGATGCTGTCCACATCGAGCGCCGCGATCACCGCTCGCTCCTCGACATTGGTGAAGAGTGCGATCTTTTTTCGCTCCGCGGGCGGCAGCGGGCGGTCCACGCGGCACAGGAGGATATCCGGCTGGATACCGATGGAGCGCAGCTCCTTGACCGAGTGCTGGGTGGGCTTGGTCTTGATCTCCCCCGCCGAGGGTATGTAGGGGACCAACGTCAGGTGGATGAAGACGGTCTGTCCGGCCCCGAGCTCGATGCGGAGTTGCCGGATCGCCTCGAGGAACGGCAGGGACTCGATGTCGCCCACCGTCCCGCCGATCTCGACCATGGCGACCTCGGCATCACCCGCGCCTTGATGAATGGATGCCTTTATCTCGTCGGTGATGTGCGGGATGACCTGGACGGTCGCGCCCAGATACTCGCCGCGCCGCTCCTTACGGATGACGTTCTCGTAGATGCGCCCGGTCGTGTAGTTGTTGAGCCGGCCCATGCGCGTGCGCACGAAGCGCTCGTAGTGGCCGAGGTCGAGATCGGTCTCGGCCCCATCCTCGGTCACATAGACCTCGCCGTGCTGAAAGGGGCTCATGGTCCCCGGGTCCACGTTGATATAGGGGTCGAGCTTGACGAGCGTGACCCGAAGCCCGCGCGCCTCCAGCAAGGCCGCGAGCGAGGCCGAGGCGATGCCTTTGCCGAGCGAGGACACGACCCCGCCCGTCACGAATACGAAGCGGGTCATGGGACGACTCCCCCGAGCGGGAACCGAGATCCCGCGACGCCGGTCGGAAGGGGTGTCGGACGGTGGGGAAGCATCGACCGGCGGATGCTACCAGAAGCCGCCGCCATTCTCTATTCGACCCCATCGCCATCGGGAACGAGGGTGTCGCTGGCCAACCTCTTGGCTAGATGGTCGGGAGCTAGTGTAGTGTCCCTTAAATAACTTGACAGATTCTCTGGCAATTGCTATGCTCGCGGTCATGCCGAACACGAGCTGTCGATCGAGTTGCAACCGGCTGAACGGACGCAGCTCGAAAAGTGGGAGTCCTCACACGGGACTCCGCAACAAGTGGCGCTACGTTGCCGGATTATCCTGAGAGCCGTGGCGGGTCAGCAGAATGTGGC
>JALZID010000113.1 GCA_030860485.1 Pseudomonadota bacterium
AGAGGCTGAATAGCGAGCTCGAAGGGCTCGGTCTCGGTGGGTTGATCGGGCCGCGTAAATAAGATGATACCTGCTGCCAAGTCGGTCGTCGCCATGATGTACTCCAATCTACGAATATGGCGCTCAACGCCATGGCAAACTTGAAACAGGGAGTGCCCCTGCTTGGCGCGCCGTGGATGCAACCCTATGCCGTTACATCGCCCGCCCCGCCGTTTCCACCGAGCAGCTGTCACTGACACCGTTCCCGCTTCCGACCTTTTCCGGCTACCAGCCCTGGAGTTCGCTGGATCTCGCGCTCTAAACCGTAATCGATGTGTACGATGAGGAACCGGATCTTGTGTTTGTGGGCTATATCGATCGAGACGAAGGCGCCGATCCCACCGTGAGCGCGCGGCACGCCCGCCACCTCGCGAAGCTCGTGGTTCATGAGCACCGTGAAGGTGCCGCCGTGGTTGTCGTAGGCACCGAGCCCGTCGGGGATCCCCACCATGCGATAGGGGCTGCGGTCGGGGTTGTCGTTCACCGGATCAGGGGCGCAGCCGCGCTTGTGCAACCGCGCGCCGCCAGCCGGCGTAGCGCGCGTCCCGTTCCTCGGAAGGCAGCGCCGGTTCGAAGCGTTGCCCGGAATGCCGGCGCGCGGCGATCCCCTCGCCCCACTCGAACGCACCGACGGTAAGACCGGCTAGATAGGCCGCACCTAGCGCCGTGGTCTCGGTGAGCGTGGGACGCACGACGGGGATCCCGAGGAGATCGGCCTGGAGCTGTAGGAAAAAGTCATTGCGCGTCATCCCGCCGTCGACGCGCAGCTCGGAGAGGGGCGTGCCGGCATCGGCTTCCATCGCTAGGATGACGTCGCGCGTCTGGTAGCACGCTGCCTCCAAGACCGCGCGGGCGAGGTGGGCTCGACCGGTGCCGCGCGTGATGCCCGTCAGGATACCGCGCGCCTCGGGGTCCCAGTAGGGCGCCCCCAATCCCACGAAGGCGGGGACCAGATACACCCCGCCGTTGTCGGGGACCGAGCGGGCTAGGACCTCGGTCTCGGCCGCATCGCGGATGAGCCCCAAGGCGTCGCGCAGCCATTGCACGGCCGCGCCGGTCACGAAGATGCTTCCCTCGAGCGCATAGGTGGGCGGCGCCTCGCCGCCCAACTGCCAGGCGATGGTGGTCAGAAGTCTTGCGCGCGAGGCGGCCGGCTTGTCGCCTGTGTTCATGAGGAGGAACGAGCCGGTGCCGTAGGTGTTCTTGACCAGGCCGGGTGTAACGCAGCCCTGGCCGAAGGTCGCGGCCTGCTGATCGCCCGCCATCCCGGCGATGGGGATGGGCGCGCCGAAGAGCCTCGCCTCGGTCGTGCCGAAGAGATGGCTGTTCGGCCGCACCTCGGGGAGCAGCGCTGGTGGGATGTCGAAGAGGCGCAAGAGGTCCTCGTCCCAGGCGAGGGTATGGATGTCGAAGAGGAGTGTCCGGGAGGCGTTCGAAACATCGGTCGCGTGCACCGCACCGCTCGTGAGGCGAAAGAGCAGGTAGCTGTCGACCGTCCCGAAGCAGAGCTCCCCGCGCTCGGCGCGGCGGCGCGCGCCGGGGAGGTGAGCGAGCAGCCAGGCGAGCTTGGTGGCGCTGAAATACGGGTCGAGGAGGAGGCCGGTCTTGTCTCGGACCATGGGCTCGAGCCCCGCCCCCCGCAGCCGCTCGCAGTGGGGCGCGGTGCGGCGGTCCTGCCAGACGATGGCGTTCGCGAGCGGCCGCCCGCTCTCCCGCTCCCAGAGGAGGGTCGTCTCGCGCTGGTTGCTGATCCCGATCGCGGCGATCTGGCGCCCGCAGACGCCGTGCTCGGCGAGCACCCGACGTGCGGTCCGCATTTGGGTCTGCCAGAGAAGCTCCGGATCGTGCTCGACCCAGCCGGGCTCAGGATAGATCTGTGGATGCTCCTCCTGGGCCATGCGGAGGAGGGCCGCACGCTCGTCGAAGAGGAGCGCCCGCGAGCTGGTCGTGCCTTGGTCTAGGGCGAGGAGATAGCGCATAAGGGC
>JALZID010000114.1 GCA_030860485.1 Pseudomonadota bacterium
CCTTATAGGCGGCGGCGACCCTAATGGCAAGAGATTAGGGCGGCCGCTCTACAGGGTCAAGCGGCGCTAGCTAGCGCCCCAGGGCTGCGAGCAGCTCGTCTACTTCTCCCTGGCTGGTCAAGACGCGAGGCCGCGCTGCAGGCTGCTCGTCCGACCGTTCCGGCTCGGCCTCGTGCCCATGCGGACGGGTTTGCTTTGCGATGCCGCCGGACAACGATGCCATGGTGGCGAGCTTCGCCTCCACTTCCTGGAGCAGCTGCACGACGCGCTGTATCACCTGGCCGGTCAGGTCCTGGTAGTCCTGGGCGACGAGGATCTCGCATAGGCCGTCGTGTAAGGCCCGGGAGTCTCTCCGGAGCTGGCCGACCACCTCGATGACGCGATCCCGCAAGGCGCCGAGGTTGGTCGAATCGAGGCCCTCCCATTCGATTCGCGACCAATCTTCGATCAACTTCTCGGCGCCCGCGGAAATCCGTTCCGCCATCGGCAGTAGCGTCTCGACCGAGCTGATCGTGCGGTGCGCGGCCCGTTCCGTCTTGGCGATGATATAGTGGAGCCGGTCCCTGACATCGGGAATCTCGTGCAGGGTCAGTCCGGCGACCTCGACATCCCCTTCGAGATCGCAGAGCGCCTTCCGCAACTCCTCGGTCATGGTCGCGATCTGCGAGCAGACGCTCGATTCGAGACGATGTGCCAGCGCGTTCACGATGCGATCGGCTTGGCCTCGCTCGCCGGTCTCCAAGGCCTTCACGAGGTCTCTCGCCAGCGTCAGTTGGTCTTGGCCTTCCAACTCGGTTCTCCCACTCAGGTCTAGAGGATTACTTGGTACGGTAATATGCGAACCGCGCTATTACGCCTTCTTTTGTGTTCAGACTCATACACTCTTTGTGGTATTTGTCGAAATACCGCGAACCGTTTAAGGCGAACCACCAGTTATTTGGTTCATGATGTTGTTAGTGTGAAAAACGCTGGTGAGAGGCGTCGCCACCGTGACTGTCAGATTGATGGAGCCTAGCTAGTAGAGGCTTAGAAAGAACCCACCGGGGACTGCATTGCCGGCAGCGTCGAAAACGACCACGAAACTCTCGCATCCAGCAGTGCTCGATACGCCGAACTGAGCCGTCTCGTTGCTTTGCACCCCAAAGAAGTCCACGGATACCTGGCCGCCTTTCACAAGCGGCAAGCCTGTGAAGCAGATGGAGAAGGCAGCAGGCACAGCGGGAGAATCCAGAACGACGTTGGCCTGAGTGACACCAACGGAGCGTGATGCATCCACAGTCCCGTCAGCGCGCACACGGACATAGCGTTGAGCGGCTGCTAGGCCGGCTGGACCTTGCGCCCCGGCTGGACCTTGAGCACCGGCCGGACCTTGCGGACCTTGAGCACCGGTTGCGCCGATGAGTGCAGGAGCTCTCTTGGTGATTTCCTGATTCGCAATCTTCCGGACGGTCTTCTTAGAAAGCTCCGCCATTGCCGAGCCAGACGCCAAGGCCAACGCTACACCGGTAGCGCTCATAACAGCTTTGATCCTTGAAAGTGGCTTCATCATAGATCTCTAGATTGAGCTAAGAAATAGACTGAGTGCATTTAGATGCGCATGCGCCGGCGGCGCGGCTCAGGCCGCGATCCGTTGGAGGATCGATTCCATCCTGTCTTTCAGCGTCTCTGCCGTGAACGGTTTCACGATATAACCGCTGACGCCGAGCTGGGCGCTTTCCAGGATCTGATCGCGCTTGCCTTCGGCGGTCACCATCAAGACCGGCATGGCCTTGGTTGCGGGCTCGGCGCGTACCGCCTTCAAGAGCTCCAGGCCCGTCATCGCCGGCATGTTGCAGTCGGTGATCATGAAATCGAACGGCTGGGCCTTGAGCAGGTCGAGCGCCGCGTTGCCGTCACCGGCCTCGTGTACGTCGGTATATCCCAAGTCGCCGAGGAACGCCCGAATGATGCGGCGCATCGTCGAGAAATCATCCACCACCAGGATCCTGATAGTCTTGCTCATCTCAACTCTCCAATCACCGGCGCTTACCCGCCTATACCACGCACGGTCACGAATCGCCCTTTTTTGATCCCCTCACCCCAACCCTCTCCCGGAGGGAGAGGGAGAAAAGACAGTGCCTCTCCCGGAGGGAGAGGGGTCGTTGGGCGCCCTCTTCCGGAAGGAGAGGGGATCTAAGGAGGCGATTTATGGCCGTGGCCAGTATATCAATCGTCGTCGGTCCAATCCGCCATTCTGGCTCGGAGCCGGATCATGGCCTGTGAATGTATCTGGCATACCCGCGATTCGCTGACGCCCAATACCTCTCCGACCTCCCGCAGGTTGAGCTCGTCGTCGTAGTAGAGCGCGATCACCAAACGTTCGCGTTCCGGGAGGCTCGCGATCGCCTTTCCCAGCGCCTCCTGGAAATCTTGATTCGCCGCGTATTCATGAGGTGCCGGGATCCTCTGCGTGAAGCCTTCCGAGACGGCCTCGACCCGGCTGGGGACGTCCTCGAAGCTGAATACCTTGTGGGCGCTCGTGTCCTGGAGGATTTGGAAATACTCTTCGAGCGAGATCCCCATGCGCTCCGCCACCTCCGTATCGCGGGCATCGCGGCCGTGCTCGGCCTCGATGTCGTGGACCGCCTTGGCCAGCGCCCGGGTCCTTCTGTGCAGGGATCGCGGGGCCCAGTCTCCCTTGCGGATCTCATCCAACATGGCGCCGCGGATCCGGATCCCGGCATAGGTCTCGAAGCTCGCGCCCTGCGTGGCATCGTAATTACGCGCAGCCTCCAAGAGCCCGATCATCCCCGCCTGCACGAGGTCGTCCACCTGAACGCTCGGCGGCAAGCGGCTGATGAGGTGATGGGCGATGCGTTTAACGAGCGGCGAATATTGTGACACCAGCCCCGGACCGTCTTCACGGTCGGGGGCTTGCGACTTTCTCTCCAGAGCGCTGCTGTCCATCATGACTGCGGCCATAGTTGCGACCTCGGATCCGTTACACCCGACCTTGCTATGCGTTCGACGAAGAATTCCAACCCCCCGCTGAGATACGTCGGGGCAGGCCATCGCTCGATGTCCAGGGCGAGTTGCTTGAAGGCAGCCGCAACGGGGCTACCGGGATACCGGTGGCAATGGGCGCCGGCAGCCGCCGCCGGGTGCTGAAGGCGGGCATCATAGGGGATCGTTCCGATGGGCTCGATCGTGACGTCCGTAAGCCGGTCGGTCATCATCATAAGCTCATGGAACAGATCGGCGCCGTCTTGCGGGTGCCGGCACCTATTGGCCAGGAGCCGGAATCGCGACCGGCCGAAGTCGTGGTTCAGAATGCGCATGGTGGCATAGGCGTCCGTGATGGAGGCCGGGTGATTCGTGACGACCAGGATGATCTCCTGCGCGGCGCTGCAAAACGTCGCGACCGTATCCGACATGCCGGGGCCGGTATCGATCACAAGAACGTCGGTTACGTCCGACAGCCCGCTGAAGGCATAGACCAGGCCGGCATGCTCCGCCTTGCTCAGCATCGTCATGCGACGCAACCCCGAGGCGGCCGGAACGAGATTGATCCCGCCTGGACCGGTCACGACCACGTCTTTCAGGCCGCATAAACCGTCCAGCACATGGGAAAGATTGAGGACGGGCTTGAGCCCCAACATCACATCGACGTTGGCGAGGCCCAGATCGGCGTCCATGAGCGTGACACCCTTCCCGAGCGAGGCGATCGCGGTAGACAGGTTGATGGCCACGGTGGTTTTACCTACGCCGCCCTTACCGCTCGTCACGGCGATCACCCGTATCGGGCGTGCTGCATCGGGCGGCCGGTCGCCAGCCGGTATCCTGGCGGGAGCCGACCGCGCGGGTTCCAAAGGGTATGATTCCGTCATTATTCGGTTCCGTCATCGGCCCACCTACCGCCATCGCGGCAGAAGCGACCGGTCCAAGTTGACCAGAGCTCTGTGCCCATCCCCTCCGTCGCGCGAGCGAAATGTTGTCTGTAGGAACGCGCTGGCCAACTAAGGGCAATTGCAGTACCACAATCGGTAAGTGTCGGACTATGAGCGGCTTACATACCATTCCGGGCTCCGTAGTCGGATCCTTGACATGTGCGGTGCCTTGTCGTGGAGGATCCCGGGAACTGGGCCGTGTGGAACCGGCACGGGCCGGTCTCATCGCTGTCGTCCGACTCGAACGCATTGTTTGCACTGTCCGCGCCACACTCGGCAGCACGTGCGTAATGCCTGCGCAATCGGTGACGCTAGCCTCGCCCGTAAGGACACAGCGCCTTGCTCGCCTTCCTATGTCATGAGCAATGAGCACAAACGATGGCAACGATATACTGACCGTCGATGATTCCGCATCCATTCGGCAGATGGTCTCCTTCACCCTGAGAGGCGCCGGTTACGAGGTCCTCGAGGCGGTAGATGGAGAAGACGCCCTGAACAAAGCCAGGGTGGGCCCGGTGAACCTGGTGCTCACCGACCTGTATATGCCCAAGATGGACGGCATCACCCTGATCCGAGAGCTTCGAAAACTCCCTACCTATCGATTCGTTCCGATGCTGACCTTGACCACGGAATCGTCTCCGGAACGCAAGGCGGAGGGCAAGGCGGTCGGCGCCACCGGCTGGCTGGTAAAACCCTTCCATCCCGATCGGCTGCTCGCCACCATCGAGAAAGTGCTGGGATGAGCCCCGCTGCGGCGCCCGGGTGTCGAGCCCCGGCCGCGCGGATCCCCCTTTACAAGAAGCAGCAGAGGTTTCGGCCGACTGCACTCGGCAGCGCCGGGTGGTCGGCTGCGGGTTCGTGATGCGAGCGGGCCTATCGGGTAATGAGCTTGTCGATCTCCGCGAGGAGCCCATCGGACCAGATGCGCTGGTTTTTGTCGAGCGCGAGCGGAGTGACCCCTCATGTCGATTGACCTCTCCCAGTTCCATCAGACGTTCTTCGAAGAGAGCCTCGAAGGCCTGGAGACCATGGAGACCGGCCTCCTGAGCCTGTTCCCCGGTGAGGTGGAGACGGAGGCCGTCAATACGCTGTTCCGCGTGGCGCATTCCATCAAGGGCGGCAGCGCGATGTTCGGGTTTTCGGCGATCGCGAGCCTGACCCATGCGATGGAGACGCTCTTGGACCATGTTCGGGCCGGCAGGGCCGGGATCGATCGACTGCTCGTGGACGCACTGCTCGCGGCCGTCGATTGCCTGAGAGAGACGGTGCTGGCCATGAAAGACGGTGGCGGCCACGACGACCGGCATATCGCCGCCTCGGAGGCCCAGTTGCAAAGCCTGCTCCCCGGTCATTCGAGGATCGAGATTCTCCAAGCACCGGTGCGCAAATCCATTGATGAACCCGAGGGCAAAGACGCTGCAATCGGCGCGATCTGGCGCATCGGCTTCCGTCCCTTTCCACACCTGTTCAAGACCGGAAACGACCCGTTACGACTGTTTCGCGCGCTGGCGGGCGCCGGCAAGCTGGCGGTCTCGGCAGACATCTCCCGTCTGCCCGCCTTCGGCGATCTGGACCCGGAATCCTGTTATCTCGGCTGGGACCTCACCTTGGACAGCGATGTCGGGGGCGAGGCGATCGGCGAGGTCTTCGAGTGGGTCGAGGGCGACTGCGATCTGGTCATCACCCCCGCGTCCGGGGGCCCGATACCGTTGCCGGAACCAGTGCTGCCGGAGGTGCCCGAGGCCGATCACTACAAGCCGGTCTTCGATGATCCACATCCCGCAGGCAACGCGCACGGCGAGCCGCCCCGCACCGGTTTCGAACGGCGGCAGCCCCAGAACCCATTGCAGCAATCGCCCGGCGCCGAGCAGAGCTCGATCCGCGTGAGCATCCAGAAGATGGATGCCCTGATCAATCTGGTCGGCGAGCTGGTTATCACCCAATCGATGCTGAGCCAATGCGGACAGGAGCTATCGTCACAGAGGGCTGATAACTCCATTGGCGGCCGGCTGCGCGACGGTCTGGCACAGCTCGCACGCAACACACGCGAGTTGCAGGAAGGCGTGCTCGGCATCCGGATGGTCCCGATCAGCTTCTCTTTCAATCGATTTCCGCGCCTGGTGCGAGACCTCGGCCACAAGCTCTGCAAGAACGTCGAGCTCAGGGTGTCGGGTGAGAACACCGAGCTCGACAAGACCGTGATGGAGAAGATCGGCGATCCCCTGGTCCATTTGATCCGCAACGCCCTGGACCATGGGATCGAGACGCCGGAAGAGCGCAGGGCCGCCGGTAAACCGGAGACCGGCGTATTGCACCTCAACGCCTACCACTCCGGAGGCAGGATCCTCATCGAGATCGCCGACGACGGGGCCGGCACCGATTCCAGGAAGATCCTGGCCCGGGCGCGCGCGCGCGGGCTCATCGCGGAGGGCGATTCCCTGCCTGAGGACCGCACCACCGCCGCCGAGGTGACGGAACTCTCCGCCGCGGGGTCGGGCTGGACGTGGTCCGGCGAAATATCAAGGACCTCGGGGGGGGTAGTGGAGGTGCGTTCCAGGGTCGGTCAGGGCTCCTCTTTCCTCATCAAGCTGCCGCTGACGCTCGCGATCCTGGATGGTCAGCTCATTCGCGTGGGCGCACACGTCTATGTGATCCCGTTGGTGTCCATCATCGAATCGCTTCAAGTCAGAAAGGATCGAGTCAGCTCCATGGCGGGCACCGCCGAGCTATATCACCTGCGGAATGAATATCTTCCCATTGTCCGGCTGTATGAGGTCCTGAACGTGGTTCCCGACAACCGGCGGCTCGACGCCGGCCTTCTGGTGGTCGTCGAGGGCGACGGACAGAAGGCCGGATCCATGTGGACGACCTGCTGGCCCAGCAGCAGGTGGTCATCAAGAGTCTGGAGACCAATTATCGGCGCGTTACCGGGATATCGGGGGCGACTATCCTGGCCGACGGTACCGTGGCCCTTATCCTGGATATCCAGGGTCTCGTCGCCATGTCGCGTGGGCGCTCTCCACCCCTGCGCTCAGCGTCTCTTCCGTACGAACACCGCATCGCAGCTTGAGGGCCGCACCATGAGCACGAGACCCGCGAACGATTTCGGCGCCCTGGACCTCACCGCCGGTCTTGGCTCCGATCAGTATCTGACGTTCATCCTGGCGGGGGAGGAGTATGGCGTGAACATCCTGCGGGTACAGGAGATCAAGGGTTGGAACGGGGTGACCGAGATCCCCAATGCCCCGGACTACATACAAGGCGTCGTCAACCTGCGCGGCACCATCGTACCCATCGTGGATCTGCGCAGATGCTTCGGGATAAAGACGGTGGATTACGACAAGACCACCGTGGTCATCATGCTCAAGGTCACGGGACAGGGTGGAGAGCGAACCATGGGCTTCGTCGTGGACGCGGTTTCTGACGTATATGACGTGAGCGCGGAAGAGCGACGGCCGGCGCCCGATTTCGGCAGTGCCGCCCAGGCGGGGTTCGTGACCGGGCTTGCGACCGTCGCCTACAAGATGCTCATCTTGCTCGATATCGATCGGCTGGTCGAAACCCGCATGGGCCCCATTGATGATACTCGGGGCGACATAGCTCAGGAGGTCCCGTCCGACCAGGTTCCGCAGGGGAATATCTGACAATGGGGAATATCTGAAAGGCGGATACTCGGCAATCGAGATACCGACATCGAAGGAGAGTCATTATGAACCTACTGGCCAGATTGAGGTTCTCGCTGAAGCTCGTGCTCGTGGGCATCGTGCTGGGTGCCCGCGTTGTTTCTGATCGCCGTGGTCCTCGGCCAGCACAGCCGCGACCGGGCCATCGCCGAACAAGAGGAAAAAGGCGTAAGGTATCTGGAGCCGGTGCGAGGGCTCCTGCAACACCTGGCCGAGCATCGCGGGATGGTCAATACGGTGCTCATGGGCAACACGGGGTTTACCCCTTAAGGATCCCCTCATTTTTAACATTATTCGGCAATGTTCGATGCACGTTGTGTCGGGGTCATGCTGTGCTTGACGTTTTGGGTGGATGAGATCAATATCCCCTTTTTATGGGGGAGGACAACG
>JALZID010000115.1 GCA_030860485.1 Pseudomonadota bacterium
ATCTGGGTCGTTGTATAGCGTAAACGGTTGCCCGAAGCGGCAACCCAATGCTACTGTCAATGCCAGTAACTTTCAGTAAAACGCAACACCATCAAGGACGGTGGACGAAGCGGTTCAGCCGGCGCCACCTTCGTATCATCAAGCGCCTTATGAAGTTCTTGACGCGCAACGGCTTCCTCATCGAAGAGCAGGGCATGACCTACCTCGCCGACACCGATCCGGATCTCGCGCTCGGGCCCCTGCGGGCGGCAGCTTGCACCTACCGCATTGCGCTGGGGCCCCGGGCGGGCCAGAAAGTACTGAGCTTGCAAACCGTTCCTACACAAGAAGGCCGCCTAGCCCCGTGCGCTGTGTCAACGAGCAGGGCTTTAGCCTCCATGCCGAGGTATGCTGCGCCGCCCATGAGCGCCACAAGCTGGAACATCTATCCCGCTACATCACCCGCCCCGCCATTGCCAACGAACGACTGACACTCAACCGTGCCGGCGATGTCGTGCTGCAACTCAAGAGCCCCTACCACGACGGGGCCACCCATGTCGTGATGTCATCCCTGGAGCTCATGCAGCGCCTGGCCGCGCTCGTTCCGCGTCCAAGGGCTGCATCTGATCCGCTTCCACCGCCCGGGCACCGCCCCGATCGCCGGCGCGGTCATTCGACCGACTCCAAATGGCCTGATCCCGGCCGCGAACCCCCTCAACTCCCTGAGCCGACAGCCCCCTTTGCCCTGCACTCGCCTGAGAGGCCAAAACGCCCCGGATCCGGGCGCCTCGGACCGATGAATCGCCCGAAAAATCCCCGATCCTGGAACCGACGGCTCGCGTACTTGACGACCCACACGTCCATCTCGTACTCTTCCTCTCGCCGAAAAAGGGCCTTTTGAAATTCTTATACCTACCATCCGACGAGGTTCAGGATAGCTCCGCCAAATGGCGCGTTCGCTCGTATGGATCCGCGCGAGGACGGTCAGCCATGGCCGTGTTCGCGCGGCTGCTACTAGCGGACGCTTTCCGCAAATTGTCGATTATTCGCACAGTGCGTCCATGCTAGGGTTAAGCAGAAACAGGTATTGAACATGACTGCAGAGTAAATGCGTTTCTTTTGTTAGTTGGACAAGAGGGAATTTGAGTTTTAGAGCCAGAGTAAAAGAGCTCGCGATGATTTTCTCCGTCGTAGAAGGTGCTTCGGCGATACTGAACATCTGTATCCGGGGGAATATGTTGGCTTTACAGTTTTAATGGGGACGGAGTGCAGGAATGGCAAGGACATGATTGAAAAGGTACTCGGACATCTCTCATTTGCTGCTATCAAGGCAGGCGCCACGATTCCTGGACTGAATCGTTTGCAGCAGTATTCTCAGTGGAGTTACTTCAGGAACCTTCTGATTCGACTAAAAATAAACTGTGTCATCGACGTGGGTGCCAATCGAGGACAATTCGCTCGCAACGTTAGAAGGTCTGGGTACAACGGTCGTCTTCTCTCCTTTGAGCCAAACCGAGAAGATTTCGTGCAATTGTCAAACCTGACTAAGAACGACAAGCTCTGGCGTGTCTCTAACATTGCGCTTGGGAACGAAAATGCGGAAAGGCCGTTCCACGTTACCAAGACCACGTTGTTTAATTCGTTTTTGGATCCTATAAGAATGAACCCGTCGTTCACAGTCAGTGGAATGGATGTTGTTCGGACGGACACGGTACAAGTAAAACGGCTGGATTCCATCATGGCCGAATTGGTGGAAGCCATAAGCGAGCCACGCGTTTTCCTCAAGCTAGATACCCAAGGGTTTGACTTGGAAGTAGTAAGAGGAGCAGAGAAATGCATGGACACTATCGTTGGATTGCAATCGGAGTTGTCTGTTACCCCGATTTACGAACATATACCACACTACCTGGAGGCTTTGGATTACTACGAATCGCTTGGATTCTCATTAATGAATCTATTTACGGTAAACCGTACCAATCAACAATCCATACTGGAATATGACTGTCTTATGGCTCGTCTAGACCAATTAGATGGATGATCCTATCCGATCGACAGACGGCATAATGTTATTGCATCGTTGTGCCAGTCTATTGGGCCGAATATTCTCAGATTGAAGCGGCGATGCTATTGCTCCGGCAGGCGTTGGCCTGTCCCACAATCCACGTGCTCCAGCTCGCGCTCGCGCATCTGTCCATGCGCGAAGCCTGCCTTGAGGGCCGTGGTGATCTGGTCCTGCTCGCGTTTGTTTTGAAACCGCGACAGCAACTCGATGCGTACCGGCCAGTCGGCGAAGCGGTCCTTGAAGTTCTCGAAGTGCTGCTGGGCCAAT
>JALZID010000116.1 GCA_030860485.1 Pseudomonadota bacterium
CGAGACCTACTGGGCGTTTCACAAGGCCCAAGAGCAGACGCGCAACCACCTTTCCCGGATGGCGAGCCACGACTTTCGAAAGGCCGCCTGACCCGTCCGCGCGTCGTTCTAAAAGAGCCGCACCCAAAGTTGATTGAGAGGCAGTGAACGAGTTTGTTGCATGCCTCACGAAAATTGAGAACCGACTCCGTTTCTTTCTCGCGCGCGATTCTTTTTCAGCATCCCAACGTCGTCATCGACCCCTTGGAGCCAGTATTCGGCTCGTGATGGGTTTTGATCCATAGCGTTGCGCACGGCGACAGCAACGGTAAAGGAGAAGGCAGCCGATTTCTGTCTCTTGAAATCGCTGACGCAGCTCGCAGAGGGGATGATTTCCGAGTGCCTCGAACGCGGGGCTTGCATGGACCATGCACCCTAAAAGGTAAAGCTGGTGATCAAGAAACTCACCAGAAATACCGAGCCCTTCATTCCAAGGGGATTTGCGAAGGTCTAGCTCTGCCATTTGTTTGAACGCTAACATGAAATGGCGGCCGATCCGTCGCGTTACAAGACGGCGGCCCGCTCACGTGACAAGTGTAGCACACGTCGTATCATCACTTAGCCGCGGCTTTCCCGGGGCCTTGGCGGGGGATATGCCGCGGGTCATTGGGATTGAGGCGGGCGGTATATCGGCGGCCGGGGGCTTCGTCCATGGTGAGGAGATCAAAACCAGGACCGGTGCCGGCGGTTCTTCAAGAGGCATCGGGCAAGCGCGTGAGGGATCTATCGGGCGTCATGAGGGGGCGTAGAACACCATGGGCCTTCCCCCCTCGAGATCCGACGCATCCGCAGACGTGCCGGCACGGGCCATCACCGGCCGTCAGACCGCGGCCGCACCGCCGTCCGCGCGTTGCTATTGCTATTGCACGTCTTGCCCGCGCAACCCTTATTCGTCTAATGCCTTCCCGCCGGCCACCCAGGCCTCGAAGCCGCCGGCGATGTTGCTGACGTTCGAGTACCCCATCCGTTGCAGGGTCTCCGCCGCCAGCGCCGAACGCGCCCCGCTCCGACAGTAGACAAGCACGGGGACCGAGGGGTCCGCCAGCTCGCGGCAGCTCCCGATGCGGAACTCCAGGAGACCGCGCGGGATGTGGATGGCCCCGGGCAGACGGCCTGCCTCCAGCTCCGCGGGCTCGCGCACGTCGATCACCACGGTCCGAGGCTCGCCGAGGTGTTGTTCGGCGGTGTCCGGATCGATCTCGCGGATGTGTTTCTTGGCCTCCTGGACGAGGTCTTGTGCGGTCATGGCCATGGTCTTTTCACCTCCGGCGCAGAGGATGCCACAGCGCGTTCATTGCCTGGCAAATGATTCGTACCAGAGGCACTGGCGCAGGCCGGCTCACAGGGAGACGCGCTTCAAGGCCTTGGCGGCGCCGGCCACGGCCTTGCGTTCCGCAGTCGGCATGGGGATCAGGCCCTTGGCCACGAGATAGCCCTTGTCGCCCCAGGACCGGTCGTCGGTGAACTCGGCGATATATTGCGCCAGACCGGGCACCTTCCCGACGCGATCGCCCTTGACGTAAAAGTAGAGCGTCCGGCTGACCGGGTATTGCTGCGACGTGACGCTGTCGGCACTCGGGGCGACCCCCTCGATCGACACCGCGTCGAGCGTCTTGGAATGAGTGGAGAACTGGTGGTAGGCCATGATCGCGATCGCCCCGGGGCGGGCCGATAGCTTGTCCGCCAGCTTGCCAGGGTCTTGCCGCACATAGGCGCCGTCCTCGCGGATCGTACGACAGAGCGTGTCGAACCGGGCGGCGTCGCGGTCCTTCATGGCGGCGGCCGCCGGAAAACCCACGCACCCGCCTTCCATCACCAGATCGGAGAAGACTTCACGGATTGCGGAGCCCTCGGGCGGCCCGAGCACCTCGATCTCGACATCGGGCAGGACCGGATCGACCTCCTTCCACGTCTTGAATGGATTGCGCACGAATGTCTCGCAGTCCGCGCAGGCCGGATCCGGTATCTCCTTGGCGAGGGCCAGGTACAGGGTCTTGCGCGTGAGCCGCAGCGGCTCCTGTTTTTTCAGGCGCGCCAAGGTGACCGCACCATAGCCGATCTTGACCTCGACGAGGTTTTTAACGCCCGTCGAGCGGCAGAAGTCGAATTCGCGCCGTTCCATACGACGCGACGCATTGACGATGTCCGGAGCATCCGCGCCCGTACCCTCGCAAAACAGCTTGATCCCGCCGCGGCTCCCGGTCGACTCCACCCAGGGCCGTTTCACCTTCTTGGACTTGGCGAGCTTGTCCGCGACGGCATCGGCAAACGGCCGGATCGAATGCGACCCGACGATGTGCAGATACCCGCGCAGATCGGCCGCTTGTACTGGCTGCAGCACGACGGCAGCGACCACGACGGCGACCGAGAAGTGAACACGATAGCTCATGGTATGTCTCACGATCCTGGCCTCAGAAAATAAAGAAACCCGCTCTGGCGAGCGGGTTCCGTGACGGGTACCGGTGAGTAGGCCGGGGACCGTCCGGTTGGTCCCCGGCCGCCGAGACCTCACTCACCCATCCAGATCAGCTCGACACGCCGATTCTTCTGGCGGCCTTCCTCGGTGCTGTTGTCCGCGACCGGATAGTCCTCGCCATACCCCTTGGCGTACAGGTTGTTCGTCACGCCGCGTTCCTTGAGGTAGTCTACCACCGACTGTGAGCGCCGATCGGACAGGGCCAAGTTGTAGTCGGACGCGCCTTCACTGCTGGCATGTCCCTGGACCTCAATGTCCTTCTTCTCAGGAAATACGACCAGTTGATCGGCCACACCGTCCAGGATCGACTTCGCCGTCGCGGTCAGCTCGGCCGAGTCGTACTCGAAGTTGACCCCGTGCAGCTCGATGCGGATCAAACAGCCGGTGTCGTCGACCTTGGCCCCCGTGAGCGTGCCCGGGCATTTATCGATGCAGTCATTCACGCCGTCGCCGTCCGAGTCCCGGGCCGCGCAATCGTCCACCGGCGCCGGCGGCGGCGCCTCCGCGACCGGTTGCGGTTTCGGGCCCAGGGGGACAGCGATCCCCAGGTTCACGACCATCTCGTGCAGCTGATTGGCGGGGGCAGTCTCGCTGTCGGCATTGTAGCGATAACGCACATCGGTCCGAAGCGATGTGCCGTGGTCGTCGAGCTCGTACTGAAGGCCACCGCCGGCTTCAGCGGTGAAGTGCAAGTTGGCCCCGCGCCGATCGCTGTCGGTGTTCAGGCCCATGGCGCTGACGACCGCATAGGGCGATAGCTGGCCGCGCCACGGGAACACCAGGGCATCCAAACCCCCGCCATACTCATCCACGTCGCCGCTGCCGCCGAACCCGTCGCTCTGGAGGTTGTCATAGACCCCCTTCAGCTCGAGGTTCAGATACCGGTTGATGATCTTACCGACCGCGAGCCCCCCGCCCCAACCCTCGGAGGTGTCGCGATCACCATCGGGTAGGACGAAGGTCCCGAACGGCACCAGATAGAACCGGTTGTCCAGGAACTCTTCCTCCGCACGGACCGCGCCTGCCATCACTACTGCGAGCAGGCCGAACGTCACTAACCATTTATTGCGCGCCATGTGTGTCTCCTCTTTACGACATAAGACGATGTACTATACTACACTGGAACTTGATTCCTACAAATACAGGATAGCAAAACAACAGTTGCAGCGACAGTATCGGCACCGGGCAGCACCCTTGAGCCTCCACGCCCTCGGTCAGAGTGCCTGGGGAACTAGACTTAGGATTCTAGGGCGCCTCCGGCTAGCCGGTCCATCCCAGGCCCGCGGCGATGCAGTTGATCGAGAGCAGCAAAGGGACGAGCCCGCGCTGCCGAGCCTTCGCCGGTGCCTCGCGGAAGCGCCGGATCAACCGCACCTGCTCCCGACCGACCTGGTTGATGATGGACAGGCGCCGCGCGAGGCGGCGCTGGAACCTCGGAAGGCGCGTGCAGAGCGCCGTCGCGCCGCTCAAACCGAGCACCCGCTCGACCGTCTGCCGGTATTCCTCCGCGACCATCCCGTAGACCTCGTCGCGTACGCTCGCACTCGGCACCAGGGCGGCGTACTCGCGCGCGATGGCGAGGTCCACCTGCGCGAGGCACTTCTCGACCTCGTCGATGATGAGCCGGAAGAGCCGCGAGCGCTCGAACAGGCGTTTCAGCAACTGCTCGCCGGCCTCGCCCCGGACCTCGATGAAGCGCGCGATCCCGCTGCCCACGCCATACCAGCCCGGTACCATGTGGCGGTTCTGGGTCCAGGCGAAGACCCAGGGGATGGCGCGCAGATCGGCCAGCGACTTGGCGCCGAAGCGCCGGGCCGGTCGCGATCCGATGTTCAGCAAGGCGAGCTCCTCGACCGGGCTCGCCGCCTGGTAGTACTCGACCAGCCCCGAATGGTCGGCGAGGCGCCGATACGCCGCATAGGCGGCGCCGGAGAGGGCCTCCATGGCCTCGTCCATCTCCGGGTCGGGCGCGAGCGCCGCCTCGGTCGTGGACTTGAGCGAGTGCTCGAGGACGCTGGATGCGAACAGCTCCAGGTGATAGCGCGCGGTCCCGCGGTTCGCGTACTTGGCCGACACCACCTCCCCCTGCTCGGTGATCCGGCAGCGCCCCCCCACCGAGCCCGCGGGTTGGGCCGCGATCGCCCGCCCGGTCGGGACGCCGCCGCGGCTCACCGATCCGCCGCGGCCGTGGAAGAAGGCGATCGGGAGCCCGGCCTCCTCCCCCACCCGCGTGAGCCGCGCCTGGCAGAGGTGCAGCTCCCAGTTGGAGGTGAAGAAGCCGCCGTCCTTGTTGGAATCTGAATAGCCGATCATGACCTCCTGCACCCCGCCCTGCTCGCGCACCGAGCGGCGCACGACGGCCGTCGCCAAGAGCTCGCGCATGATCCCAGGGGCGCGCCGCAGGTCCTCGATGGTCTCGAAGAGCGGCACGACCGGCAAGGTGCAGGCCTCGACCCCCTGGGCATCGACAAACAGGCCGCCGTACTTCGCGAGCACATAGATCCCGAGCACATCCGCGACCGACCGGGTCATGCTCAGGACGAAGCCACCGAAGGTGTCGCGGTCCACAGCCGCACGCATCTCCGCCACGAGACGAAAGGTGGCGAGCGTCGACCCCGCCTCGGCATCTAGTCCCTGGAACTCCGGCAGCGCGGGCAGGGGCCGCGCCAGCTCCGTTTGTAGCCAGTGACGCGACAGGGTGGAGCCCACGGCCGGCGATGGTTGCAGCGAAGCTCGATGGAGCGCCTCCAGGGTGCGATTGATGACCGTGGAATTCTCGCGCAGGTCCAGGCGCACGGTGCGGAAACGGAACGCCTCGACCTCTCGGCGCACGGGACGCACGAGCGCCCGCCCGAGCGCCCCGCAATCGGCGTCGGCCAGCCCTTGCTCCAGGGTCTTCAGGTCATCGGCGAGGGCATCGGCGCTGCGATAAGCCCAGGCCTCGGGTGGGTTCCCAAGCGCGGCTTCGAGCTTTTCCAGCATCGAGAACGCGAGCTGTCGAAACACCTCGCCGGGGTTGCGGCGGGCGATCGCCTCGCCGTCGGGGAGATGCGCAAGGTGCCCGGCCAGGCTCACCGCGAAGGACGCCGGCACCGTGATCGCGTGCTCCGCGATGCTGAGTGAGCGGACCAGGTCCAGCAGCCGGGCCCGGTACCGCTTGAGGCTCGCCGCGCGGTTCCTGAGGACCGTGTCGAGAGTCACCGCATTGGTCACGAAGGGATTGCCGTCCCGATCGCCGCCGATCCAGGACCCGAACTGCAACAACGGGGGGAGGCGGAAGGCGTGACTGGGATAGTGGGACTCGAGCGCAGCTTCGAGCTTGGCCATGACCTCGGGGACCTGTGCGAACAGGGCTTCCTCAAAGAAATGCAGCCCCCAGGCGACCTCCTGCGCGACGGTGGGCCTTTCGAGCCTGAGCTCCCCGGTCAGCCATAAAAGCTCGATCTCGTTGCGCAGGGCATCGATACGCGCGCGGCGTTCCCTGGGTGTCCAGCGCGGCGTCTCGAGCTCCACCAGGCGCAGATAGATGCGCCGGTGGATCTCGAGGACCGTGACGCGCTTGGCCTCGGTGGGATGCGCGGTCAGGACCGGCCGGATGCGGGCGTCTCGCAACAGCGCCTGAATCGCCTCGGCCGGAACGCCCGCCCGCGCCGCCTCGCAAAGCACATGGGCGAAGGTGCCCGGGACCTCCTCCGGACCGCGCTCGGCCTCAGTGTGGCGCAAGCGCCGCATGGTCGCGTTCTGCTCGGCGAGGGCGATGAGCTGGAACCAAATCCCGAAGGCCTGGAGGCCACGGAGCAAGAGGTCCTCGCGCCCCGCCGGGATAGGCGCCTCGCCGCGCAAGACGGGTTCTATCTCCGGCTGCCGGCGCCGCACGACAGCGCACAGGAGCCCGAACAAGGTGTCGAGCACCTCGCGGGCATAGCGGACCGCCTCTCGCGATTCGGGTGTTTCCGGTACAGTATTCGTCATCCCCGATCCTCGCTTCGCTCATCCGGATGGCCCGGCGGGGCTGAAAACAGCGGCGCTCGTGGCACTATCTGTTTCAAATCAAGCCATTGTGTAACATGATAAAAATAAAGTGTAACGCATAGGGCATGGGATTTCACCGCCTCGTAGGGCCGGCAGGTGGTGCCCGGCATGAATTCGCGGGTTCGCGACGATGACGCCCTGCTTGCCGAGGCAGGGTGCGACGACGTTGATACGACCGTCCTGCTGGAGGAGCTGCTCCAGAGCATGAACGATGCGTCTTTCCGTCCGGCCCGCCCGAGCTTCTGGGAGGCCTTCCAGTACTGGCTGACGCTCGGCTTCATCAGCTTCGGCGGGCCGGCGGGCCAGATCGCCATCATGCACCAAGAGTTGGTGGAGAAGCGGCGCTGGATCTTCGAGCACCGCTTCCTGCACGCCCTGAACTACTGCATGTTGCTGCCCGGCCCCGAGGCCCAGCAGCTCGCCATCTACATCGGTTGGTTATTACATCGGACCTGGGGCGGCATCGTGGCGGGGACGCTGTTCGTCCTGCCCTCGCTCGTGTTCCTTATCGTTCTGACCTATATCTACGTCACGTTCGGCGATGTCGTGTGGGTGCGAGGGGTATTCTCGGACATCAAGCCGGCGGTCGTGGCCGTGGTCCTCTACGCCGCCTGGCGCATCGGCTCGCGCCCGCTCAGGAATAAGGTCCTGTGGGGCCTCGCGGCAGCCTCGTTCCTCGCCATTTTCGCCTTGGGCGTGCCCTTTCCTTATATCGTGGTGGCGGCGGGCATCCTGGGCTACATGGGCGGCCGCCTGGCCCCGGACAAGTTCAGGGTGGGCGGGGGACAGGGGCATCGGACCAGGCCTACGGCCCCGCCCTCATCGATGACGAACTGCCCCCCTCCCCCCGCACGCCAAGTTCCGGCCCTAACGCCTCGCGGCCCTCATCGGGTGGTTCCTGGCCCTGTGGGGCGCGGCCATGGTCCTCGTGCCGGCCGGTACCCTGCGCGATATGGGCGCGTTCTTCACCAAGGCAGCGCTCTTCACGTTCGGCGGCGCCTACGCGGTGTTGCACTGTC
>JALZID010000117.1 GCA_030860485.1 Pseudomonadota bacterium
GGCTCGAATGCCGGCGCGGCGAGCGGCTCGTCTTCTCGAACCTCGATATCGATCTCGAGGCCGGCGAGGTGTTGCAGATCTCGGGGCCGAACGGTTCCGGCAAGACCACGCTCTTGCGGGGCATCGCCGGTTTGACGCCGCCCACGGCGGGCGAGGTGCGCTGGTGCGGGCGGCGTATCGACGAGGGGCGCATCGAGTTCCTGCGCGACCTCGCCTATCTCGGCCATGCCGACGGCGTCAAGGCGGAGCTGACGGTGTGGGAGGACCTGGAGGTGGCACAGGCCCTGCGCGGCGGGGGACTGGCGGCGGCCGATGCACTCGATCGCCTCGGCCTCACGGAGCTTTGCGATACCCTCGGCCGGTATCTGTCCGCGGGCCAGCGCCGGCGGCTGGCGCTCTGCCGGATCCTCACGAGCGGCGCCCGGCTATGGCTCCTCGATGAGCCCTTCGCCGCGCTTGACGAGACCGCGATCGCGACCGTGGCGCGGCTTCTGGAACAACAGGCCGAGCGCGGCGGGCTCGCCATCGTCACGAGCCACCATCCCCTGCGCATCGATCATGCACGCGTGTTGCGCCTCGCCGCATGAGCCGGCAGAGCGGCCTGTGGCGCGCCTGCCTCGGACTCATCAGGCGCGATCTCCTGTGTGTCTCGCGCCATCGCGCGGAGGCCGCCAACCCGCTCTTGTTCTTCGCCATGGTCGCGACCATCTTCCCGATCGCGCTCGGGCCCGATCCCAAGGTTCTCGCGGCCATCGGCCCCGGCGCCATCTGGGCCTCCGCGCTGCTCTCCACCCTGTTGTCGCTGGAAGGCATGTTCCGCCCGGATCTGGAGGACGGCAGCATCGAGCAACTCCTGCTCTGCCCGCACCCCCTGCCGGTCCTGGTGCTCGCCAAGGTGTGCGCGCACTGGCTCGCGACCGGGTTGCCGCTCCTCCTGCTGGCGCCGCTGCTCGCGCTGCAATTCGGCCTGACGATGGAATCGACCGCGACCTTGCTCCTGAGCCTCGTGCTCGGCACGCCGGCATTGAGCCTGCTCGGCGCAGTGGGGGTGGCGCTCACGGTCGGGCTGCGCGGCGCGGGGATCCTGCTCGCGCTCCTGCTCCTGCCGCTCTACCTGCCCATCCTGATCTTCGCGACCGGCGCTGGCGGCGCCGTGCAGCGCGGCCTGGCACCGAGCGCCCATTTGAACATGCTCACGGCGCTCCTCGTGCTCGCCCTCACGCTCGCGCCCATCGCCGCGGCCGCGGCACTGCGCGTGCGCGGATGATTTGATTATGGTCCACCTCGCGAGCCCCAGAGAGTTCTATGCCTTTTCTCTGCGCTGGTCGAGACGCATCGGTTCCGTTACGGCGATCCTCATGCTCGTCGGGCTCTATCTCGGGCTCTTCGTCGCCCCGCCCGATTACCAGCAGGGCGACAGCTACCGGATCATGTTCGTACACGTCCCGAGCGCCTGGATGTCGCTATTCGTCTATTCGATATTAGCCGGTGCCGGGGCCGTGGCCCTCATCTGGCGGGTCAAGGTGGCGGAGGTCGTAGCCGCGGCCAGCGCCCCGATCGGCGCGGCCTTCACCGCGCTCGCCCTCGCGACGGGATCGATCTGGGGCAAACCCATGTGGGGGACCTTCTGGGTATGGGACGCGCGCCTCACCTCGGAGCTCGTGCTCTTGTTTTTGTATCTGGGCTACATGGCCCTCGACGCCGCCATCGAGGACCGCCGCACCGCAAGCCGCGCGGCCGCCATCCTGGCGCTGGTCGGGGTCGTGGATCTCCCCATCATCCATTACTCGGTCGAGTGGTGGAACACGCTCCACCAGGGCCCGACCATCACCAAGCTCGGCGCCCCGTCCATCCATCCCTCCATGCTAGCCCCGCTCCTCCTCATGGCCCTCGCCTTCACGGGCTATTACCTGTCCCTCATGCTGGTGCGCGCGCGTTGTGAGCTCCTGATCCGCGAACGCGGCAGCGCCTGGGTACAGGAGATTGCGGCGAGCGATGGGGCGCCTCCCTGACCCGCATCTCTTAGCGCGGCTTAGCATGGCAGGTCCTCCACCAAGTTGATCAGCGTGTGAGCTGCCGGACCTCGGATCGGGGACCCCTTGACATACGAATGAGAAGCATTATCATTTGTCGGCATGCCCGACACACCCGAGCGGCGGCGAAGCGCCTCGGAGGGCGCGGGGACCCGCGACACGACGGCCCCGAAGCGGCGGCTGACGAGCCGCGATCTCCTGGCCGGCCGGGACGAGGTCATCATTGAGCATGCCGGGCAGGAGTACCACCTGCGCCACACGCGGGCCGGGAAGTTGATCCTGACCAAGTAGTCGTAACGAACGCGAGCCACCGCGTGCCCGACGGCACGCGGCAGCCAGCCCGAACCCTTTTGGGAGGCTGTCACGTGTCGAGTCGAGTCGCTTTGCCGGTCTTGATGGTGGTCGATCTCCGCCGCCGGCGAGAGGGACCACAGCGCCGAGAGCGAGGTGTCGCCGAAGGCCGGACTGCTCTTCCGTACCACGGAGTGGTTGACGATCTGGAGCAGCTATGCGGAGGCGTTCCTCGCCCCGGGCCTCACCGAGGAGTCCGCCGAGGGCTTGCATTTCCGCGGCATCCCGGGCGTCTTCCCGGACAACTTCTTCGTCCCCAATCCGGACTTGCAGCCCGAGACCACCGGGCGGGCCTGCGCACGCGTTTCGACGATCCCTTGATCGAGGGCGACCGGTTGCGCCTGGAAGCCGCCTATTTCATATCGACGTCGAGGACTTCATCGATCTCGAGGTGGACATCTTCGCGGGGACGACCCGCCCAACAATCCCCAGAAAGCCGAGCTCCGCGGTTTCGAGACCGAGTTCGGGTACGACGCCTCCCGCTTCTTCGCGGCCATGAGCTATTCGGAGACGCGGGGCAAGGATGCAGGGCGAGCACTCACATCCGTCCCCCCGGACAAGCTCGTGGCGACGCTCGGCCTGCGGGTATCCGCAGCTTAGCCTTGTCTTCACCGGGCGCGGCCGTTTCGTCGAACGCCGGGACCAGGTGCCGGCGGGCGTTGCCGTAACCCCGGGCTAATGGGGTCTGCGATCTCTATGCGAGCTGGTTGCCGGCGGGGGCGAGCTATTCGGGCCTCAGGGTCGATTTCGGGATCGAGAACCTGGCCGACAAGTCGTACCGCCGCCCCCTCTCGCTCATCGATGAGGGCGGCGGAATTTCAAGCTCTCGGTTTCCTACAGGTTTTTAATGGAGAGGTGATCCCTGATGTGCGCATCGTCCGTGTGTCCTTCGGTATTGATCAACGATCTTGAGCTATTGCACGCGGGGCTGGGGGTGCTCATGGCCCACTACCTCGCGTGCCATGACGACGCGGTCCGGGACTGCCTCGCACTCCGGATCAGCCGCCAGTTGCGGATCATTGCCGAGCACAGGGACCTGCCCGACTGGGCCTTGCGGCCCCTCTACCGGACCATGGCGGCGCGCTGGCACGTGCGTGCGATCCATGGGCTCTCGTGTCCGAGGCAGCCATCGGATCCACGTCCATCCTTGGAAGAGACCCTTTGGCAGGAGGCCGTATGAGCGAAGTATTGTCGACTGGAAGACCCTGGGATCTGGCGCGGCATCGTCTCGGTCGGCGCATTGAACCGAACGAAAAACTCCACGGAGAAACGGCCATGTTGCTGATCGGAAACCCGACACCGGACTTGGAGGTCCACGCGCTCACGCTGGATGACCGCTTCGAGCGCCTGCGGCTCGGCGCGCTGGTAGGCCGCTGGTCGGTCCTGTTCTTTTATCGCAAGGACTTCACCTTCGTGTGCCCGACCGAGATCCACGGCTACGAGGCGCCCGCCCCACGGTTTCCAGAGGGATGAAGGCGTGGCGGCACGGGCGACCTTCCTCCTCGATCCGGAAGGGCGGGTCGCGAGCGTCACGGCCGACGCTGCGGCTCGTCCTGCCTTCCAGGCGGGCGGGCTCACCGCCTGCGAGTGGCAACCGGGCGATCGTTTGTTGGTCCTGGCATGAGCGTGGAGGACCTTCCATGATCCGGATAACGCAGCACGTCGCCATTCTTATTGTAATGGCATTGGCCGCGATCGCACCACACGATGCAAACGCGGCGCAGGGCTATTACCTGCAGCGTAATCTCATCACCAATTTTCGAGACAAGTACCGCACCCGCCTCGAGCCCGGTCGGAAGACGCTCCGAAACGACCTCGTCTTGAACGCCTGGGGCCTGGCCTTGCGTCCGGCCGGGGCGGGCTGGCATTGGTGGATCGCCAATACCGATTCGGGGACCGTTGTGACCTACGTCGGCGATACCGATACGACACCGCTTTTCCAGGACGCCCTCAAGACGGTGCGGGTCGAGCCGGCCCCGGCGACGCCCGATCAATCATCCACGCCGACCGGTCAGGTCTTCAGCGGCTCGGGCGAGTTCCCGTGTGCCGGCGCGAGCTTCACCGGCGCCCCGATCGCGGCCCCGAGCCGGTTCCTCGTCGTGACCGAGGACGGCAACCTCCAGTGCTGGGCGGAGACCGGATCGAGCCAGGCGCAACGCATGCGCTCCTTCACCATCGCCGTGAACGGTGAGGACGGATCGGTGTACAAGGGCCTCGCGATCACGCCCTTTTCGTCGGGCAACCGCCTCTACGCCGCCAACTTCGGCCTGCGCCGGATCGACAGCTTCGACGGCGCCTACCAGCCGATCCTGAACGGCGCCTTCCCGCGCCCCGCCGACGTGCCCGAGGATTTCGCGCCCTTCAACATCCAGTTCCTGGAATACGGGATCGACGAGGCACCAAGGCAAGGCTTGTTCGTGGCCTACGCCAGGACCACGGAGGATCCGGTCGAGGAGGAGCAGGGGCCGGGGCTCGGGTATATCGCGGAGTTCGATTTGGACGGCCGGCACCTGCGTACGTTGCACGCGAGCCGCAGGCTCAACGCGCCCTGGGGGTTGGTCGTGGCCCCCGAGGGATTCGGCCCGTTCTCCAAGCGCCTCATCGTCGGCAACTTCGGCGACGGCACCCTGGTGGCCTTCGGCTTGAAGAGCGGGCGGCAGAGGGGATATTTACGCGGCCGCGATCGGCAGGCCATCCAGATCGATGGCCTCTGGGGCCTCGCCTTCGGCAACGGCGCGAGCCTCGGCCGTGCGAATTACTTGTACTTCACCGCCGGGCCGAACGGCGAGGCCGATGGCCTGTTCGGCACCCTGCACTTCGTGGATGAGTGAGGAGAGACGGTGAAGAAGATTATTCTTGCTGTTCTCTTGTTCTTAGCGCCAGCGGTCGCCGCTGGCCAGTCTGTTGAGACGCGTGCACAAACGATCGTGCACCTGCTCGCTTACATAAGCGTGGATTACCCCGAGTTTGTGAAAGGCGGCAAAGTACTCGACGGGGCCGAATACCAGGAACAACTCGAGTTTTCCTCCCAAGTTATCATGTCACTGCAATCGCTTCCCGACGTAGCGGCGACACAAGGACTACTCGCGAAAGCGCAAACCCTCAAGGCGCAAATCGCGGATAAAGCGGCGGGCAAGCAAGTTTCGCGTCTCGCCAATGAACTGCGCTGGGACGTCATTCGCGCGTCCGACATCGCCGTCGTCCCCAAAACCGCGCCCGATCTCTCGCAACCTGCGGCGATTTACACGGCGGATTGCGCGGGTTGTCATGGCGTCGAAGGACGAGGCGATGGTCCGCTCGCTCAAGGTCTCGACCCTGCCCCGTCCAATTTTCACGACCAAGAGCGCATGGCGAGCCGCAGCGTCTATGGCCTCTACAACACGATCAGTCTGGGCGTCGCGGGAACTGCCATGCGCCGATTCGGTGAGCTCTCCGAACACGATCGCTGGGCGCTCGCGTTCTACGTCGCGAGCATCGGCGTTCCCCAGCCGGAAGTAAACGAAGGCAAGCACGCATGGGAAACAGGCGAAGCGCGCGATGCGTTTCCCGATTTGAGCAACCTCGTCACGCTCTCGGCCAATGAAGTCACTGAGCGGTACGGCGAAAACGCGGCCCTCGCACAGGACCATCTCATCGCCGAGCCGCAAGCGCTCGCCGCGACGAAACCATCTCCGCTCGCTTTCTCTCGTGCGAAGCTTGAAGAAGCTCTGGCCGCGTATCGAAGCGGCAACGCGGATCTCGCACGGCAGCTCGCAATCACCGTGTATCTCGAAGGCTTCGAGCTAATCGAAGCGAGTTTGGACAATGTGGATTTCAATCTAAGAGTCGAAATCGAGCGCGAGATGATGCTGCTTCGCAATTCGATCGGAAGCGGCGCGCGTTCGGCAGAAGTCGAAAGCCGGATCGCGCAGCTCGATGAGCTCCTGGCGAGGGCGGAAAAGCGCCTCGGGGCCGGATCGCTTTCGCCCACTACGGCTTTCGTGAGCTCGCTCATCATTCTCTTGCGCGAAGGCGTCGAAGCGATCCTCGTGCTCGCAGCGATCATCGCCTTCGTAGTCAAGACCGGCAGGCGCGACGCATTGCCGTGGGTGCACGCGGGTTGGATCGTGGCGCTCATCCTGGGCGCGTTCACCTGGTTTGCGGCGACTTACCTCATCGACATTTCCGGGGCGAACCGCGAGCTGACCGAAGGCGTCACCGCCCTCGTCGCCGCCGCGATGCTGATCTACGTCGGCTATTGGCTGCACGGGAAATCCTACGCGCAAGCCTGGAGCCGATTCATTCGCCAACAAGTCGGCGCCGCGCTTTCCAAAGGCACGCTCGCTGCAATGGCGCTCGTTTCGTTCCTCGCGGTCTACCGCGAACTTTTCGAGATCGTGCTTTTCTACCAGCCGCTTTGGGTGCAAGCCGCTGCCAGCGGACGCGGCAGTGTCGTTGCTGGAATCGGCGTTGCCGCGATCTTGCTTGCCGCGATCGGCTTCGCGATTTTCAAATACAGCGTGCGTTTACCCATCGGCCGGTTCTTCGCGATAACTTCGCTCTTGATCGCGCTGCTCGCCGTCGTCTTCGCCGGTCACGGAATCGCGGCGCTGCAAGAGGCTGGCGTGATAGACGTCAATCCGGTCCCGTTCGTGTCTCTGCCGCTGCTCGGCATCTATCCGACCGCAAAAAGCCTCGCCGCGCAAGCGTTTGCGCTCGCACTCGTCGCGTTGACTTTCTGGCTCGCGCGGCGTGAAGGCGTAAAGCCTATTGCATCGAAAGTTTGAAAGGAACGTTTCACCCGGGCACAAAAATAACAGCCAGCCAACAAGCCTCCCGCTTGCGTAGCCAGCCAGCCGAGTTGAGCAATTCAGGGGGAAGTATGGCTGCGAAGAAATATTCACCGAGGTTAACGCCTATTGCCTCCGCCGTGGGCAGTCGCGACGATATCTCAAAGCGCTGCGCTCATTGCTCGCCGATAATTTCCCGATCCTCGGGGCGTCCTGACCGGGAGCGGAAAACCTGTTCGCGATGGGTATATCAGTCATAAATGAAGTTACTGCAACGACGGGGGTATAATGTGCAAGAATCCGGTGGTGTGGCTCAATGGGTGGGGTCATCCGGCCCAGGATCATTCGAAATGGCTTGCGATCTGGCTGGCCATCGCATCCATTTCGGTCTCAGGTAACTTGGCAATTGCCCAACCAGGCGACGGAACGGATATGCGAGGCAAAGAGACTGGAGAAAGGGCCAGGCCGGAGGCGGATCTACCGACCGTCGAGGAAGTGGTACATCTCCCAACCATAGAAGTGATCGGAACAGAAGAACGGCTAAAGGAGATCCCAGGCTCGGGCTTCATCATCCCGCAGGAGACCCTGTACAAGAGCCACGTCTTCACCACCAATGAGGCCCTGCGCAAGGTCCCCGGGGTCAATGTCCGCGACGAGGAGGGCTTCGGCATGCGCCCCAATATCGGTATCCGCGGTCAAAACCCCACCCGCTCCACCAAGACCCTTCTCCTGGAAGACGGTCTTCCGCTCTCCTTTGCGCCCTACGGAGATAATGCCAGCTACTATCACCCGCCGGTGGATCGCTTCGAGCGCATCGAGGTCTTGAAAGGCGCTGGACAGATCCTCTTCGGACCGCAGACGAGCAGCGGCATCATTAATTACATTACCCCCACTCCACCCATAAAGCCCCAAGGCTTCTTGGGCTTCACCGGGGGCAGCCGGGACTACTACAACGTCCACGCCAACTATGGCGGCACTTGGAACAAGGCTGGCGGGCTGCTGGATTACATCCATAGGCAAAGTGACGGGTCCCGTGACAACACCCACTTAAACGTCGACGACGTCAACCTCAAAGGACTATTCAACATCAACGAGAGGAATGCCCTGATCCTGCGGGGCAACTACTTTGGAGAAGACTCTCAGGTCGGTTACACCGGGATCACCGAAGCTGAGCTGCGCAACTTTGGTATCCGTTACAACCCCTTCAAGAACGATGAATTCGACGCCGACCGTTGGGGGACCTCCGCGACCCACGAGTTCTACTTTAACGATGACCTGACCCTTACCACCAGCTTCTATTGGTCCCACTTTCATCGGGACTGGTGGCGGCAGTCGAGTCGCACCACGGACACTCAGTGCGATGGGACCCTGGTCAATGGGCGGACCTTCAGCGAGGCGAGGCAGGCGGGTCTTGCCGTGAACCTCGATGCCTGCAATTCGGTGCAGGGGCGGTTGCGTGATTACTATACCTGGGGGGTCGAGCCGCGCCTGCATGCGGCCTATAGCTTCTTCGGCATACCGAGCGAGGTGGATCTCGGCTTTCGCGC
>JALZID010000118.1 GCA_030860485.1 Pseudomonadota bacterium
ATCTGCTACCCTTGGTGCGTGCTGGTGTTCCGTTCGTTGACGGTGCTCAAATCGAACGCCGTCAAGACGAAGACAATCGGAAGGAAGCCGCCTGACCATGCTTTCCACAACTCTTGACAATATCTCCGCGGTGGGTGGCGCGGTGCTCACTGCATTCCATTCGGCACCGGTCGCAGCAGTCGGGGGGCGCCGTCATGTCCCGGCGCGATTTCGAGCCTGCCGTGGTACTGCGCCACGCCGGCCCGGTGTGCGATGCTCACTATCGTCGTACTGCAGAGCCGTTCCTGGACCAGCTTCAACAGGTCCGCTTGCGACGACTCATCTAAAGCGGAAGTCGCTTCGTCCATGAGCAGCCACCTCGGCCGGCAGTGCGCGTGCGAAAGCGACGCGTTGTTGCTCGCCGCCCGACAGTTGCATCGACCAGTTCGCCACTTCGTCGAGACGCTCGGTGAGATGCGGCAGTCCGACCACGATCAGTACCGCCGTGATGGTGCCGTCGTCAAACGCTGTCTCGCTGGCAGGATAGGCGACGGCAGCGCGCAGCGTACCGAGCGGAAGTAAGGCCGTTGCGGCAGGAACAGCACGCGGAACGCTTTCGGCAACCGGATCGTTCCGCTGCCGAACGGCCAGATGCCTGCAATGGCGCGGAACAGGGTGCTCTTGCCGGATCCGGATGGTCCGCAGACCTGCACATGCAAGCCCTCGGGCAGTTCGACATTTGCACCGACGAGCAAAGTGCGGCCGGTGGGCAGAACGAGGTCGACGTCGACAAGCTGCAAGCTCGTGGACTCGCTGCTTTCCACCTCGACACCGGGGTTGGTCCGTGCTGTTCCTGCGCTGTCATCACGGCGCTGTGGAAGCCGTTCAACCGATCCACGGTCGCTTTCCAGCTTGCGAAAAGCGGATAAGCGTTGATGAGCCATGACAAAGAGCTTTGCACGTGCCCGAATGCATTGGAGATCTGAATGAGGCCCCGCCGAGCTGAATAGCCCCCGAGAAGTAGCGCGGAGCCGCAACCAGGAAGGGAAAGATGATCGCCACTTGGTTGTAGCCGATGGTGAAGAAGTTAAGGATCTTTTGGCGCTTCATCAGCGCCCACCAATTGCCGACCACATTCGTGAAGCGCTCCCGGAAACCGGCCAGCTCCCCCGCCTCACCGCGATAGAGCGCCACACCCTCGGTGTTTTCACGAAAGCGCACCAGGGTGTAGCGGAAGTCGGCCTCGAAGCGCTGCTGGTTGAAATTGAGACCGATGAGCGGCTTGGCAAGCCGGTGCGTGAGCCAGGTGCCCACGATGGCGTACACGATCGCCACCCAGACCATGTAGCCGGGTAAGTTGTACACGTTTCCCCCCAAGTGCAGCGTCAGCGCACCCGACAGGCCCCAAAGTATTCCAACGAACGAAAGCAGCGTCACCACGGCATTGAGCAACCCAAGCGACAGACTGAGTGATCCTTCGTCGAACAGCTTCATGTCCGCCGCGATCCGCCGGTCAGGGTTGTCCGTCTGGTCGGCAGTCAGCTGCATGCGGTAGTACGCTCGGTCGGCCAGCCATTCGCGCAGACAGTATTCCGTCATCCAGCGCCGCCAGCGGATCTGCAGCATCTGATTCAAATAGAACGCGTACACCGCCATCACGATGTAGACCGTGGCCAGCAGCACGAACTTCTGCATCCCGCTCCAGAACGCCTGTACGCTCTTGTCCTGCAGCGCGTTGTAGAAGTCGTTGTACCAGGCGTTGAACTGCACGTCCATGTACACCATGCCGAGGGTCAGCGCGACGATGGCGATGAGCAGCATCCATGCCGACAGCTTGTCCTCGGACTGCCAGTACGGATGCACCAAGGCCCACAGGTCGCGCCAAAAACCGGCCCGGGTCATTCTCACTTGCAATCACTCGTCCGGCGAAACTGGCGCGGCAGAATTCAAGGCGCACCGCCCACAGTTTCCCCTGATTCCGTTTCCAGCGTGTCGGGGTACGGCTGCGCGGATCTCACCCTCCGCAGCCACCACACCCGCCCCCACAGCCGCCACATCCGGTACCGCCGCACCCGTAATAAGAGACCTGATGTTTTCTTTCATTGTCGAGCGTCACCGTCGAACTGGCCGCGACGGCTGCGCGCGTGCTTCCCGCCCGCGCGTCACGATTCAGTACATAGTGATAGCCATCAGGGATCTCTAGCCCGGATTTCTCACCAAGGGGTGAGCGCAGGTTGAAAGTATCGATGGTGAACATTAGAAAGGCAACGCCTCGGATTAACCGCTTCGGTACGGATGCCGAACGGGGTCAATCGAGTGAATGGGAAGCGGTTATTGTTGAGAATTGCGGGTGCTGTGGAGCAAGGTATGATCTCAGGCAAGACTACCCCTTCACGCCGTTTCAGGGCGCGGACAGGCGGGGAGTGACGGGCTCAATCGTGACGACTAGCAGGTCAATGGGATTTGCCT
>JALZID010000119.1 GCA_030860485.1 Pseudomonadota bacterium
CGGTCTTCAATATGCCGAACGGCGGCTCCATTGGCAGGCGGCAGGATGGCCGCGCGCCGCACACGCTCGATTTTGGCACGCTGGTCGCCCTCGGCGCTAATTCGCGCGCCTATTATCCGGTGCTTCAGCTCGCACTTGACGCCAACAACGGCGCGACCCTCGGCCGGGCGCCGACAGGGTTGACCGAAACCTCCACCGAAGAGGAAGTAGACGCGTATCTGACCAACAAGGACTTCTACCCCGTCGGCATGTTCGATGACACGGTGGACGGCAATGGCGACCCCATGCACAACATGCCCCTGTTCCGCCAGGATCTCGCGTTTCCGTTCGGCAGCGAGGGTGCGATCGCCCGGTTGGATAATTTCAGCAACCTGGTCTACACGGCGCTGCTCGATCCGACAACGCTTCTCACCCCCGGCGGAGGCGCATTCTTACGGAAGTTAGGCGGTAATGCGGCTGGTACTGAAATTGCCGACGACTATGCCACGGTACTCGCCGATACCGGCGTTACGGGCCCGTTTCCGTTCATTCGCGCCCGTCCGCCCGCCGATCCTGCTTTGGCCGGCACCGAAGATTTTCCGCTCGGCGTACGTGTCAACGATAAGAGACTCATTGACATGAATGCGTATCTATTCGCGCTGCAGGCGCCGCCCGGTGAGCGCGACGATCCGGGATCCGTCGCCAAAGGACGCAAGTTGTTCCGCACTGTCGGCTGCACGGATTGCCACAATGTAAACCAGAGCAAGTTCGTGCCGACTTTCATCGTTGACATGAAGACGATCTTCCCCGGCGACGATCCAGTGGTGCTGCTCGCGCAGCGCGATCCGCCGCTGAATCCGATCTTGAACACGCCCGGAAATATCGTTGACATGCCCGTCAATATCTTTGACGACAAGATGGCGGTGGTCAATGCCAGCCTACGCGGGCTTGAACGCGGGACTGCTCTGCCCTTGCTGCTCGATCTTGCACGCAAACCGGTCTTCCTGCACGACAACTCGGTGGCCACTCTAGACGATCTCCTGAATCCCAATCGCGGCTCCACGGCGCCCCATCCTTTCTTTCTGGAGGACGCGGCTGACCGTTCAGATATGGTGCAGTTCCTCCGCGGGCTCGGTACCGGCAAGCCTTAAAGAAAGCACTAGAGGCCGCTGCAAAAAACAGGGCCGGCGCTGTCTTCGTGAAAGACCGATCGAATCTCGGCGGCCAAGTTGGCCGCCGAGAGTTCGGAAGTGAGGTTCGACTCTTAACTCGCCTCCTTGACCGCGAGTCTTAACCACATCTTACGCACTCATTATGCATCTCACTACACTCAGCACCTTTGCGGCGGGCCTCCTCGCCTTGAGTTCTTTACCCATCGGCGTCGCCGGCGCGGAACAGGAACAAACCAGAAATCCGAAGAAGGTCGCGGCCAGTTCGGCGGACCGCCACGCCGTTGACACCATCATGGCCGCTTGGCCTGAACGCCCACGGCTGGGCGCGCAAATGATGCTCTCGCAGTACGGTACTCCGCAGGAAGTCACGTCCGAGAAGCTTGTCTGGCACAACCGAGGCCCTTACAAGCGCATCACCGTCATGAAGAAGGAAGATCATCACGACTTCCCGAAGCCGCACATGGATTTTATCGAACACACGATCCATTACCATGTGCCGGCGGATAAAGCCGACGCCATCTCTGCCTTCGATGGCAGCGCCACGTTCGATCGGACGCGAGGCGAGTTGTCCGGGCGGTGCGATCTGGAGGGGCACAACATTCTTACGCTGAACCTCGCGCACGACATCGCAGCCGGGAAGAAGGATGCAGGCGAGGCGCGCAAAGCGTTCAGCCAAATCGTCGTCGAGGACATGCTCGGCAAAAACCCAGGCTACGTGACGGCGCTTCAGTTCAAGCCGATGACGATGACACAGGCGGCCTTTTCCGATAAGCCGGCCATTCCCGGCTCTCCGATGCGTCCGGTGGCCAACGCGCAGTTGAAGGGCGACAGAGGCGACGGGGAAATCCTCGGCTTCATTGGCGCGATCAATGAGAACGAGATTGTGGCCGCGATGGTGGCGAGCAAGAAGAAGGTGAATTCTCAATTGGCCCAATACGCGACAATGCTGCACCAGGAGCACGGCAAGAATCTGGACCAGACGATGAAGCTCGGACAGAAGATCGGCGTGACGCCGCTGGAAACTCCGGCCGTGGACGCGCTGCGCGTGAAAGCCGCGGGCGAACTCGCCGCGTTGGTGCCGTTGGACGGCGAGGAATTCAGCCGCGCCTACGTTACGGCGATGACGAAGGGACACACGGAGGCGCTGCAAATGATCGACACTCAGCTTCTCCCCACAGCCCAAAGCGACGGCCTGAAGAAACATCTCACCGAAACACGCCAGCACGTTGCGGCGCACCTTGAAGCAGCGAAAAAGCTTCAAGGAGGAATCGCCGGTACCGCTTCAGATCCGACGCGCGTCCCGGTGCGGCAATAGCAAGAACAGGAGAGATAGAGCCGCCGTGGATGACACGGTGGAATGTTTAACCTTATTCTGGAAACGAAGCTGACCGCGCCAGAGAAGACGGACCTGATAGCCTTTCTGCCGCGCCCTATGAACGAGCCTGAACGAACCAACGCCATGAGGAAAAAACAGAAACAATTATGAAAACCAACGCTCTTAAAAACATTTGTAATCGCCTGGGAATGTTCTATTTGGCCACTGCTTTCCCCTGGTTGGGTGGTTGTTCATCGAATCAGCCAGCAAAGGGCTCGGAGCCGCCCTCCGCGTCTGCGTCGCCTCAGACGGCTGAACGTTCTGCTTCGGATGGACCACGAATGGCCGGGCCGGCCATGCCGCACCGACGCGGCAATGCCGAAGCCGGCCGTGACGTTTTCCGCTTCGAGACCTTCGGCAACGAAGGTTTCTGGACTGACGCGATGCGAATGCCGCAAGGCATGAAGGACGCGAAGGTGACGCCGATCGATGCGCTGAAGGCCGGCGTGACTGTCGATGTGGAAGCGATTGAGCCATCCCTGCGTACGGCGTTGGCGAAGGAACTCAAGACCGGCATGTCTCCGCAGAATGCGCCGCTGCTCAACGATCCGATGACGACGATGAAGCTCATCGAGATGAATGCGGTTGTCGGTATCGTGCCCAAAGACAGTAACGGCGACGGCAGAATTGATTTAGCGAGCGGTGACAAAGTCGGCCTCTCCTGCGCTATCTGCCATACGATCTCAGACAAGTCGGTGTTCGACATGCCGGGCGCCGGCTCAATCGGGAAGCGCCTGGATGGACGGGCGGCGCTGACGTTGAACGTCGGCAAGTTGCTCGCGCTGGCGGCGAACTCGCGAGCTTATT
>JALZID010000120.1 GCA_030860485.1 Pseudomonadota bacterium
CCGCGAATCACCGCCGCCGGCCAACTCGTACACTGAAGCGATCCAGCCCCATTTGTAGTGGAGACCTTTTGACCGCGTAGCCCAATCTATGCGCCTTCCAGGCTGGGTACCCCCTCCAGTTGAGAAAGATGGGCTAGGTTCAGCGGGGTCTTGAAATAATGAGAATTAGGGATAGCCTCCCGTCCAGCCCGAAAATCACCGTCTGGATCTTGGACCTCCTTGAAGAACTCACGCTGTCCGTTTTCCAATGTTGCCTCGCAGCCCGGTCCGTAGAAAACGGTGTTGTCTCCCTTGCGTAACTGGGCCGCACCGCAACTCTCGGCTTGGCGCTCCTTCGTGCTCTGAGTGATTAGTGCTTTGGGATTGAGCTTGTAAACCACGCGTTTCGCTTTCTTGCCTCGCAAGGAACTAAGCGCTTGCAGAACCTTCTGCCGGTTCTCGTCCGTGATCCGCCCAGACCGAATGTTCGCCCTCCTGAGCGATTCCCGAACGATCTGCTCGCAGCGTTCCAGCGGGAACTTTTCGGCATAGCGGGTACGGTCTTCGAGGGCCTCGGCGTCCTTCGATTCTTCATCGATGGACTGCAGGCGCCTGAACGTGACCTCCGCCACCTCCTCAACACTGTAGGTCTGATGCTCGATGCGGGTCTTGAACTTCGCGCGCTCGCTTGTGACCGCCCGTTCGAATTCGATGGTAACGTCTTCGGCCTCCACCTGCGTGGGCAGGTCGACAAAACCTCCCTCCAGAAAGCGGTACTCACCCCGCTTCGCGAACTCGCTGGTATCCTCCTCTCGGGTGTAGTCGAGATTGTGCAGCTCGAAGTGGTAGAACGATGAGTCAATTACGGTCGATGAAAGCCGTCGCTCGATCTCTAGGATCTCATCGACCAGATGACGGATCCGCCCTGACCATTGATCTGAATTCGCTCCCTGTTGTCGGGCAGCGCGACGCGCCGTGCAATCTCCATCGCCGCGGCGATCTGAGCCGCCTTGGCCCCCTTGAGCCCTTTCACATCAAGGAGCGTCGACAAGGGTACTTCAGCCATCCCGCGCAAGGTTCCAAAGCGCTGCAATAACTGGCGCCCCAACTCTACCGCATTTGTCCCCTGCAACCCTACACGCAACAGCATGGCAAGTAGCTCTGCATCTGTCAACGCATGCGGACCACGGCGAAGCAGCCGTTCGCGTGGCCGTTCGTTTTCCGGCCAGGCGATAATTCCTTGCGAGCGTTTCCTTATCTTGCTGTCCATGCCGCATCAAGGAGTGCGGGCGCACAGGGGTGCGCCGGCTCCTGCCGGTCGCGACCATGGACGAGTGGCTGTCAGGTGTCGTGCCCGGCTCAAGCTGTGCCTCATCCGCAGAGAGGGCGCGTGCCGGCTTTCCGAGTTCACCCCCGATCCTTCCAACGCCCTACAGGCGCTGTGGGGCGATTTCGGTTAGTTAGACGCCTCGCGGACTGCGGGCGCGTCTGCGCGTTCCTCAGACAGCACAGTGCCTCACCGGCCGGGCTCCTCCCAGAGACCCAACGGCGCTTTCGGTGATCTTCGGGTGATCGTGTCGCGGAGCACCGCGGCCCTGGCCCACAGGCGCACCGAGGTGCGCGCTCGCGTGAGCGCCGTGTAGAGCAACTCGCGCGTCAGGACGCGGCTGTCGCGGACGGGCAGGACCACCTCGACGCGCTCGAATTCGGAGCCCTGGGCCTTGTGGACGGTCATGGCGAAGGCGGTTTCGTGCTCGGGCAGGCGGCTGGGGGCGAGTGGGCGGGTGCCACCATCGAGGTGCGGGAAATGTACGAGGAAGCCTCCTCCCAGTCCCGGGAGTGTGACGCCTACATCGCCGTTGAAGACCCGCACCGTGTAGTCGTTGGCCGTGATCAAGACCGGGCGCCCGGCGTACCAGGAGGCGCCGGAGGGCGGCCCGCCGAGCGCCGCGCGGAAGCGCTCGGTGAGGAGCGCGTTGAGGCGGGCGGTGCCTTGCTCGCCCTCGCGCACCGCGCACAAGACCCGGCGGCGCTCGAAGGCCGCGAGCACCACCTCGGGTGGCGCGCCGCTCTGCACCGCATCGAGATACTCGGCATAGCCCTCGATCAGGGTCGCGGCCAGAGGCTCCGCTCCGGGCACCGTGTCCTGCCACAGGACCTCGGAGCCGACTTCACCCCCGGAGCGCGTCGCCAGCCAAGCCAGCACCGCCTCGGCATCTTCCTCCCTGACACGCTCGACCAGCGCCCGGATCGCGCCGCCCTGCGCGTAGCGGTGGCCGTGTTCGAGCCACACCACGGCATCGGAGAGCCCTTGCGCCGCCCCGATCTCGGTCTCGGGAAGCGTCTCATCGGTCAGGACCTGGACGCTCTCACGCATCTCGGCGCTCATGCCGCGCGTCACGCAGAGGTTCGCGAACACCGTCCCGGTTTCGACGGCGCTGAGCTGGTCCTGGTCGCCGAGCAGGATCAGGCGCCCCTCCTCGGGCAGCGCCTCGACGAGCTTGGTGGCGAGGGCGAGGTCCAGCATCGAGGCCTCGTCCACGACCACCAGATCATAGGGCAGGGGATGGTCGCGGTCATGGCGGAACGTGACCCGGCCCGGCCGGTGGCCGAGCAGCCGGTGCACGGTGTAGGCCTCGGCCGGCAGCCGCGCCTTGACCTCAGCGGCCACCGGCAGCCCGGCCAGTTGGTCACGCAGGGATCCCTGCAGGCGCGCAGCCGCCTTGCCGGTCGGGGCCGCGAGCGCGACGCGTAACGCAGGGTGGAGGGCAAGCAACAAAGCCAGGACCTTGACGACCGTGGTGGTCTTGCCGGTCCCGGGTCCTCCCGAGACGATGCAGAGGTGCCGGAGCAGCGCCGTGGCCGCGGCGGTCTTCTGCCAGTCCGGCCGCACCCCGCCCTCATGCGGGAA
>JALZID010000121.1 GCA_030860485.1 Pseudomonadota bacterium
CTCGACTATCTTCAACATCGGTGGCGTCTCCTTCCACCGGCCTAGGCCGGCGTCGCGTTTGATTCACGCGGAAGGATACGCCGCCTCTCTCATGTCTCCCATCCACAACTTAGGGTTATACCTCCGGCAGATCTTTGCGACGGTGATCATCCCGGACCGCGCGGATTGCTTTAGCGCCTGTGTTTATCTTCTAGCCGGTGCAACCCAGCGTATGGTCTTGGGTAGGGTAGGAATTCACCGCCCTTATTCGCAGCGCACGGACGTGCGTGATGACACGATCCGAAAGGAGCAAACAAGGATTGCCGTATTATCCAAGGTATACCTCGAGGAGATGAACCTGCCGGTATCGCTTTACGATGCGATGGTGAGAACCCCTTATGTTGATAAGGCCCGCAAGTGACGTTCCAATCCCCGCGGCGGATGACCGGTCTACGGTCCTCGCAACCTCTCGATGACGGGCGCCGTCCGGGGCCGAACCCCGCGCCAGAGGAAAAACGACTCGGCAGCCTGCTCCACCAGCATGCCCAAACCGTCGATGGCGAGCGACGCCCCCTGGCGCAGCCCCCACTGTAAGAAGGGAGTGGGCAACCGGGCATACACGAGATCGTAGCAACACCCCCCCTTGCGCAGGATCGCGTCCGGCAGCGGCGGAAGCCGGCCCGCCAGGCTCGCCGAAGTGCCGTTGACGATGACATCGAACTCCCGGCCGGCCAGGCCGGAAAAATCGCAGACCTCGACTAGTCCGAGGCCCTGAAAGTCCCGACCCAAATCCAGGGCCTTGGACAGGGTGCGGTTGGCGCAGGCGACCGAGGCTGGCCGTTCCTCCAGGATCGGCCCCAGGACCCCGCGCACGGCCCCGCCCGCCCCCAGCACCAGGACCCGAAGCCCTGCAAGCCCAGTATCGTGGTTGCCGATGAGGTCGCGCACCAGGCCGGCACCATCGGTGTTGTCACCCTGAAAAAGCCCGTCCGGCGAGCACCATAAGGTGTTGACTGCCCCGGCCACCCGGGCGCGCTCGCTAAGCCGGCGGCACAGCCGAAAGGCCGCTTGTTTGAAAGGCAGCGTGACGTTGAGGCCCTTTCCACCCGCCCCGAAGAACGCCGTGACCGCGGCGGTCAAGCCTTCGAGAGGCACCAGTTCGGCCGTATAACGGATGGGCTGATCGGTCTCCCGCGCGAACGCAGCATGGATCTCGGGCGACAGGCTATGGCCGACCGGGTTCCCCATGACCGCGTAATGGTCCAGGCACGGCTCGAGGCGCCCCCAATGGTACGTTTTAGGGGCGGGCGGCGGGGGATCAGTCACGAGAGGGCTGCGCGGCGGCCAGGCCGCCGTCCAGCACATAGACGTTGAGTCCCCGGCCGGTCAAAAGGAAGGCCGCCGCGGCGCTCCGCTGGCCGGTGTCGCAGTAGACGATGTAGTCTTTATTGGGGTCCAGGGCGTCGGCCTTCAGCCGGACCATGAACAGCGGGATGTTGATGCTGCCTGGAATGGCCCCACCCTGATGCTCGCGTTCCAGCCGCACATCGATCCAGATCGCCCCTTTCTTTTCCTTTGCATCGGAGAAGGAGAGCCTCCGGACGGTCGCCTCGCGAAGCAGCTCGTCGAAATCCTGTTTCGAAAGCCGCATCACCACCCCGTCGGTCAGCATGGTGACGCTGGCGTTGCGCGCCGCCCCGGTAAACAGGGCCTCCTCCCCGAACCGATCGCCGGCCGAAAGTTGCGCGAGGGTCAGATCGGTGCCGACCTTCAAGGACCGGGTCACCTTGGCCTTTCCGAGCTTGACGATATAGAAGCAATCACCCTCCTCCCCTTGCCGCACGATGACCTCGCCCGCGCTCACCGGCCGTTCCTGGATACGGAGGAACAAGGCTTGGAGCTTGGTGGGCGGCAGGCGGGAGAAGGTGCCGGACTGTAACAAGCGGGTCATCCAGTCGTCCGAGGCGCCTTCGTCCCGTGCGAGGCCGGCATCGGTTCGGATCTCGGCGACCTGGATCCCGCCCGGCGTGTCGCGCGAGGCGCTTGCCTCCAGGATCTCGCGATCGAATCGAAGCACCCTGCAGTCGGCTCCGGCGATGGCGGTCACGGTGCGCGGCTGCCTGTGGGCGATCGGGCGCTTCGCGGCCGCTGTACCCGCGAGCAGCGGTTCGCTGGTCCCGCGCTCGTCGGTCAAGCGCATCTCCCCGGACAATAGGTAATAGGCGCTGCGGTCCGAGTCACCGGCGTGAAACAGCACGGTCCCCGACACGAGCGACTGGGTGTGGCCCTTACGCACTAGCGCCCGAAATAGCTCGGCGGCCACCCCCGGCGGGGGTTCGAGCTGCGCGGAGAGCGGGCGATCAGGCTGCTGTGTCATGCGAGGATGGACGCCGTAGGCGTTTGGTGTGAGAATCCTTCAATCTTAGCATAGCGCACGGCATGGTCCGGGCAGATATTTGCTTGGCTAATGAGATGCTGTGCGGCGGCGCATTCAACCCGGCTCCATGATACCAACCGGAACGACTCCTATGAGTACACGTCGCCCCAGAAAGCGCCCTACGGTCTGGATTTGGACCCCGGCACCTACTATTGGTGAGCCTGTGCCCGTCGCGCAATCAGCCGTTCTGCGACGGCTCACATCAGCACAGGGGCTCGCGCGCGTGCAGTTCACCGTGTATAAGAGAAAAAACTGTGGCTGTGCGCTTGCGAGCACACCGGCACCGCGCCCTAATGCGACGGCACCCACAAGAGCCTGTGGGAGGAGCGACGGGCGGCCCGCCGACCGGTCAAGGCGCGGCCCGTCTCGCAAAAAAACGGGCGCCGAAGCGCCCGCGGGAATCCACACCAAGCGTTTTCCCCTAGAGGCTGTAACCGCGCTCGTCGTGGAGGGCGATGTCGAGTCCCTCGGTCTCTTGATCCTCGCTGACGCGGAGGCCGATGATGATATCGAGCAGCTTGAGCAAGATGAAGCTCATGACCGCCGTATACCCGATCGTTACGGCGACGGCCTTGCACTGCGTGATGACCTGCTGACCCAGGGTCACGCCTTCCGCAAGTCCCTTTCCGCCCAGGGTGCCGACGCACACCCCGGTCAGGATGGCGCCGATGATGCCGCCGATAGCGTGCACGCCGAATACGTCCAGCGAGTCGTCGTAACCGCAGGCGCGCTTGAGCTTCGTGGAGGCGAGGAAACAAGCGGTACCCGCCGCCGCGCCGATCAATAGCGCGCCCATGGGGCCGGCCGTGCCCGAGGCCGGCGTGATCGCCACGAGTCCGGCGACCGCCCCCGAGGCGATCCCGAGCACGCTCGGTTTCCCGTGTGCCAGCCACTCGCTGAACATCCAGGCGAGCGCCGCGGTAGCGGTCGCGATCTGGGTGACGGCCATGGCCATGCCGGCATTGCCGTCCGCCGCCACCGCGCTGCCGGCGTTGAAGCCGAACCACCCGACCCACAGCATGGAGGCCCCGAC